>NZ_JAUBTU010000161.1:0-5630 GCF_036705085.1 Microcoleus sp. B6-A1 | reverse complement strand
TTATTGTGGGATGGGCGTCCCGCCCGTCTTTTTGGGACGGGCGGGACGCCCATCCCACTTTCAAGAGTGGAAGTTATTTAATTCTCATTCCTTAGCAGCAATATGTACCGATTTGAATTAACCTAGAGCGTCGCCTCCGATATAGATATAAACTGAAGTTGATCCGGCGAAACATCCTTCACCAAAGCCAAGATATTGCCGCTGCTAGCTTCCCGAATCACCGTCGCCTTAGTATTTAAAATTCTAAAATCAGCAGTGCGAGGAATTCCCGGAGGAAAAGGCCCGCTGCTGTCATAATCTCTGGCATCACCAATTGTTAAAAACCTTTCGCTCAAAACAATATCATCTCGCGTCAATCCAGACGCCAATCCAATTACATCACCTTCAGCCGGATTGTAATCGAGAATAAAATCGGCAGGCACTTCATCTACATCAAAATTGCCACTAGGCGGCGGTTGAAGCGAACCAATTTCCCCGGAAGTTGCTCCCACTTCTGTGCGGAGGAAAAACAAATCTGCGCCTTCACTTCCCCAAAGTCTATCAATTCCAGCATCACCGATTAGAGTATCGTTTCCACTTTCTCCTACTAAAGCATCACTCCCTTTACCGCCGCGAATAAAGTCATTGGCCGTGCCTCCATAAACGTAGTCATTACCTTGATCTCCGCTGACAAAATCGCTGCCACATTCTCCATAAAGAATGTCAAAATCTTGGCCGCCATGAATAGTATCGCTGCCACAACCTCCGATTAAAGTATCTGTGCCGCTGTTACCGTTCATCAGTTCCGCACCACCTGAACCTCTGACAAAATCGTTACCAGCTAAGGCCCGCAAACCTCCGGGAGTATTCTGCAGAATTCCATTTGCTAATTGAACTACGTCGTCATTGGGAGTTAAATCAAAAAAGTTGGGGTCGCTGGCTGGATTTGGCAATGGCCCTGTGAGTAATTTGATGTTTGGGGGATCAGGAATAATTGGGTCTGAATTTTCAGCTAATGCTCTAATTTCTCCGAGATTTGTTTCTAACATCCTAAGTTTCTCCTTTTTTGATTGACTTTGGTGACATTCTGATTTTAACAAAGGTTCCAATTAAGATATATGCGGGAATCTGGGGTTACAACAATCAAATTATTGTTAAATTTGCCGGAATTAGTGTCAATAAGCTAGAGTTGTTGACACTAATGTGGTCGTCCAAATCCGCAAATATTTTGAACTGTGTACCAATAATTCTGGGGATCGCGTACTCTATTACCCGTTAGCAGTCAGTGGCGGAAAACCAACTGAATGCTAATTGTCATGAAACCTTGAGTTAAGTTCGGAATAATTAATATGCTAGACACTGCGATCGAATCTATTCAAGCCAGAGAAATCCTCGACTCCCGTGGCCGCCCCACCATTGAAGCTGAAGTTTACCTAGCCAACGGTGTTGTCGGACTCGCCCAAGTCCCCAGCGGTGCGTCTACAGGCTCTTTTGAAGCCCACGAACTCCGCGACGACGACAAAAGCCGTTACGGCGGTAAAGGCGTCCTGAAAGCCGTCGCTAACGTCGAACACAAAATTGCCCCCGCTTTGGCTAATCTAGATGCGATCGACCAAGCACTGGTAGACAAAACCATGATTGACTTGGACGGTTCCCCCAACAAATCCAACCTCGGCGCAAATGCCATTCTCGGAGTCTCCTTAGCCACAGCAAAGGCTGCCGCCGAGACTTTAGGACTCCCCCTTTACCGCTACTTGGGCGGGCCCTTGGCGAACGTTTTGCCCGTACCACTGATGAACGTGATCAACGGGGGTTCTCACGCTAACAATAATGTGGACATTCAAGAATTTATGATTGTCCCTGTGGGTGCGCCTTCTTTTAAAGAAGCTTTACGCTGGGGTGCAGAGGTATTTGAATCCTTGAGTAAAGTCTTAAAAGCTGAGGGTTTGCTGACTGGTGTGGGTGATGAAGGTGGTTTTGCGCCTAATCTTAAATCCAATCAAGCAGCTTTGGATTTGTTGATTGCAGCTATTGAAAAAGCTGGCTATAAACCGGGTGAACAAGTTGCTTTGGCTTTGGATGTTGCTGCTAGCGAATTTTACAAAGATGGGCAGTACACTTACGACGGTGTGGCTCATTCGCCGACAGAATTAATCGATTATTTGGATGGTTTGGCCGGAAAATATCCGATTGTTTCTATTGAAGATGGTTTGCATGAAGACGATTGGCACAGTTGGGTAGCACTGACTGAGAAAATGGGCAGCAAAGTTCAATTGGTTGGTGACGATTTGTTTGTTACTAATCGCACGCGGCTGCAAAAAGGAATTGATTTGAAAGCTAGCAATTCGATTTTGATTAAGCTGAATCAAATTGGTTCTTTGACTGAGACTTTGGATACGATCGACCTCGGCAAACGGAACAGCTATCGAGCCGTCATCAGCCACCGTTCCGGTGAAACTGAAGATACCACAATTGCCGATTTAGCGGTAGCGACTCGCGCCGGCCAAATCAAGACTGGTTCTTTGTGTCGCAGCGAACGGGTGGCTAAATACAACCGTTTGTTACGGATTGAGGACCAATTGGGCGATCGGGCAATTTATGCAGGATCGATCGGTTACGGGCCTAAATAACACTGGATAATTGGGAATTGGGCATCTGACAATTTTAGATTTTAGATTTTAGATTTTAGATTGAAGAATTGATTAGTAACTTGAATCTAAAATTAACAATCAGAAATCTAAAATCGGATGGGCATCGGGAATCGGCAATTTATATCCTGTAGGGGCGGGTTTTACCAGAAATAATTGCCTAAAACCAACAATCTCGTAAACCCGCCCCCACCCATCACCCATCACCAATGCCCCATGCCCAATGCCCAATGCCCAATGCCCAATTACCAATTAAGGATAGAAAGCCAATTGTGGCAAACCCAAAGTTTCTTCCCAACCCATCATCAAGTTCATGCACTGGATGCCTTGACCGGCTTGTCCCTTAATTAAATTGTCGATCGCCGATAGCACAATCACCCTGTCAGTACGCGGATCGACTTCCACACCGATGTAACACAGATTTGTGCCACAAGCCCATTTTGTTTGTGGATAAACTCCCGCCGGTAACACTTTTACCCAAGGACAATTGCGGTAAAAAGCGCTGAAAATTGTGATTAAATCTTCCCGCACCAAACCCGGATCACGCAAAGTTGCGTACACAGTCGCCAGAATTCCGCGCACCATCGGAATGAGGTGAGGAGTAAACTGAACTTTAATATCGTGTCCCGCTAAATCGCTGCAAATTTGCTCGATTTCTGGCGTGTGGCGGTGGCGGCCAACGCCGTAAGCCCCTAGAGAACCCTCTGCTTCAGCCAACAACAGATTAACTTCGGCTTTGCGGCCCCCTCCCGAAGCACCGGATTTGGCGTCGATAATTGCTGTTTCTGGCACAATGAGACCTTGTTTGAGCAAAGGTGCCAGGGCTAATAAACTAGCAGTGACGTAGCAGCCGGCACAGCCTACTAACTGAGCGCCTTTAATTCGATCGCGGTACAATTCTGGCAAACCGTAAACAGCCGTTGCAGCTAAAGCAGAGTCCGATCGCTCGCCCCCGTACCAAGCTTTGTAAGTTTCCAGATTTTCAAATCTGTAGTCAGCCGACAAATCCAAGACTTTGCAGCCTTTTTCTATCAGCGTCGGTGCCATTTTGCAAGCTAAACCGTTTGGCAGCGACAGAAACACAACTTCGCATTTTGCCGCTATTTTGTCTAGGTCGATCGCCTCGACTGTCAAATCAATGCAGTTAGTCAGGTGCGGATAAAGGCTGGAATAAGGTTTTCCTGCACTGCTATCCCCGCCCAAATAAACTACTTCAGCCGCCGGGTGGTCCGCCAGCAGTCGCACAAGTTGCACGCCGCCGTACCCTGAAGCGCCGATAATTCCTACAGGCACACGTCCAACATCTCCCATTTTCCTTTATCCCCTCAGCCGTTGAAGTCAAAAACGCTTGAACTTTTGCTGCATTGTAGTACCAAACGCCAACTTTGGTGGCAAAGAATTGTGTTGTTTTGTTTTGGAGGTGCATTTTTGTTAATTTTCCGCTGTTTGACCGAAAGCATCCAGGATACCCGCCACGTGATTCATTCCAACGCGCAGACTCAGGACCCAGAAATAAAAAACCTGTATCCAATACACAAGCCCCCGGATTTATCCGTGGGGTCAATGCTTCAATCATTTAATCTAAAATCTAAAATCTAAAATCTAAAATCGATTGACCCCGCCCAAAACCCATACAAAGCCCTGGAGATCCCAAAATTTTAGACCAAAGTTCCATCTTCCAGATTCACTGCGCTGCAAGTAAATCTAAAATCTAAAATCTAAAATCTAAAATCGACTGACTGATCGCCAAAACCCTAAAATTAACAAACTGATGTGCGATCGTGCTATAAAAAAACTTACATTAACCCATCCACAAACCGGAGATTAACATTTTTCCCTCTTGCCTCTTGCCTCTTGCTTCCTGTATCCTGCCTCGAACCTCTTCCCTCTTCCCTCTTCCTTCCTACCTATGGGCATCGTTGTAGAAAACGTATCAAAACAGTTTGGCAGTTTCCAAGCACTCGATCGAGTCAGCTTAGAAATTGAATCGGGTTCCCTAGTCGCATTGCTGGGCCCGTCTGGTTCCGGCAAGTCTACACTGCTGCGACTGATTGCGGGTTTAGAAATGCCCGACTCTGGCAAAATCTGGCTGACAGGCCAAGATGCTACCAATACTAGCGTCCAAGACCGCAAAATTGGGTTCGTGTTTCAGCACTACGCGCTATTCAAGCACATGACAGTGCGAAAAAACATCGCTTTCGGGCTGCAAATTCAGAAAACACCGCCCGCGAAAGTCAAATCGCGGGTAGAAGAATTGTTGAATTTAGTGCAATTGGCAGGATTGGGCGATAGATACCCGTCGCAACTTTCAGGAGGCCAGCGGCAGCGGGTGGCCCTCGCCAGAGCCCTGGCTGTGGAACCGAAAGTGTTACTGCTAGACGAACCTTTTGGAGCTCTCGATGCCAAAGTTCGCAAAGATTTGCGTGCTTGGTTGCGGCGACTGCACGACGAAGTTCACGTTACCACAGTCTTTGTGACGCACGATCAAGAAGAAGCGATGGAAGTTGCCGATCGAATTACAGTAATGAATAAAGGTAAAATCGAACAAGTCGGCACACCCGCAGAAATTTACGACCATCCCGCTAGTGCCTTCGTAATGAGTTTTATCGGGCCAGTCAATGTATTGCCCAGTAGTTCCAGAATGTTTCAAGACAACGGCTTTGACTCAGCCAACCCAGAGATTTTCTTGCGCCCTCACGACGTAGTAATTGAAACTACAGAAAATAGTGCAACAGTGCCTGCAAGAATCAGTCGCTTGATTCATTTGGGATGGGAAATACAGGTAGAATTAACCTTAGATGATGGTCAAGTAGTAAACGCTAATTTGACTAGAGAAAGATTCGATAGCTTGAACTTGCAGCCCCAGCAAAGAGTGTTCGTAAAGCCGAAAGATGCCAAGTCCTTTCCACTTTTTTATTCCATCTAAGGATCGCGAATTAAATAACTTACAATTTTAATTGTTATTGTGGGATGGGCGTCCCGCCCGTCTTTTTTGGACGGGCG
>NZ_JAUBTU010000018.1:0-94457 GCF_036705085.1 Microcoleus sp. B6-A1 | reverse complement strand
GCTATATATTGATTCCATGGCTTTATGCCTCCCAATTTAAAACTATTAAATTTGTCTAAATATCTGCGGAATGTGGGGTTAAAGTTAGTTGAGTTACAGTTACATAGTTACATAGTTACACTTCTCAGGATAAAATCACCTACTGATAAATAGCTAAAACTATTGGTATAGCATTTTAGGGTTTCCGACAATTAGGTGATTTAAGTCACAGTATATGCAGAGGACTACTGTTAAATTCATAGGTAATGCTGGGAGAACTTTTAAATAATTACTAAAACTCTTATAAGGTTCTATTGGCTTAAATAAAATTACCCAAAATAGGGGATTAAGTTTTATGAAGTGGGCAAAATCTATGTTTTTGGATGAAAAGTTTAAAGCCGATGATAATAGACTAAACTATGACTCTTATGAAGAGCTAGGTCTAATTTGTGGTCAATGTGGAGAACTTGTCTTTTTTAAGCAAGGTATAGAGAGAGTTTCTCACTTCTCTCATTACAAAGATACAGGCAAAAATAAGTGTAGATGGAGAACCAAGAGCCATGACAGTACACAAAACACTGATTCAGAGGCTAAAAAACAAAGGTTAGAAAAGTTTCAGAAAAAAATTCAAGACATTATTGACGAAGGGATAATTAAATATCAAAAAATTTCATGCTCTCAGCTTGACGATGCCAGACACTGTAAAATCTTACTCGATCGGATAGATCAAGGTAAAAGCTTAGTTAATCAATATAAAATTGATATTAATTTATGGTTGAGTCGGTTTTACAAGGAAAGGGAACATATTCAAAAATTTGCATTATCTTCGTATCATAATAAATCCTCTGAAATACAGCGCCTAGTTTTTTCCAATATAGTTCATTACTTGTGCCTTCCCGCTAGTGAGAATATTTTAGGAAACATCCTTTACTATGTGTTTTATTTATTAAATAAAGAGGTCGCTCTTAATAACGATTTCGAGGAAGTTCGCTCTAAAGTCATTGAAATAATAAGTTTTGCTAATTGGGAAAAAGAATATAAACTAGCAAAAGGATTGGTAGATACTAGCAAGTTTGAACAGAATGCACATAGTGATTTTGTGAATTCTCCCGTAGAGGTCAAGGGTTTCGTACATTCCAACATTAAACCCAAAACATCTATTATAAATGATGATGGTAGTATAGCCATAAGTAAGGAGGTAAAGTCTCGTATTCCAAAAGCACCAAAAACAAAGCTGACTAATCTATCAGATGTAAAGTTAATAGCCCAAAACTCTCTAGAATGGTCGGGCATGATAGCAAATGTCCCGTGTAAAGTAACATTGGTCAATTATAAAGACCATTGGCAACTGGAGGCACTACCTATTAAGGACATTCCTAGCTATCCTCTACTCTATTTTCTTGCTAATAAAGCGATAGAAGGTTACTGGCAAGAGAAAGAGGTTTTTAACCTAATAATAGAGCCGATAAATAATGAACTCTCTCGACTAGATGGATTAGCTGCAAAATCTCAAGATCCTAAGAAGATAGAAAAAATAGGTATCCGTGAAGCAAAGTTGCAAAAACTAAAAAGCTCGGTTTTGAGTCGGCAAAAACTAAATAATAATGTCTTAGCAGAATGCACGGAGCTAGTCAAAAAAGGGATAGAAAATGCAGATTATAGACCTTCTACTACGGATCTGTATTTTTCGAGATATGTTCTAGGGCAGGTATACTTTCTCTCTCAAGTAGACGATAGTATTACCTATCTTCTAGATGATTTCATGTCACATAAGAGAATACCTACAAAGGTAAGTAGTGCGGTCGAATGGCTTAATCTGGTTCCTTCCAATCTAAAAAATCAATTTCCAAAGCAAAAACCAACTTTAAAGGAGTTACAAGGATATCTTTATCCGAAATTTAACGCCAAATTTCCTGGAGTAGAGCTAAAAATACGGGAGGAAAATAAAAAATTTTTTCTAGATATCATCTATGAAGAAAAAATCCAAGTTACTCAGTTATTGACAGCTAAAATGCCTGCTACTGATGAAAAAAACCCAGGTAAAGTATCTACTAAGGTGGCTACTACCTTAAATTTCTCGCAAAGAAGTGTTTTTGAGAAGTTTTTAAGAGTAAGAGACGGGCGTTTTGTAGCAGAAGCGCAGAATCAATTACGTCATTTAGTCAATATTTTCTTATCTCGCAATTTCTCTACTTTAGTAGGGGAAAACAAGGTAGGTAAACAGAAAAAAGTTGCCGAGATTATCGGTTTAGAACGGTCTAAGCAGAGTTGGAGTGCAATAAAGAATAACTTTGTTAAATATTTAACACCCTTTAGCGCTGATTCCGCAGTAGATAAGGGAAAACTAATTTGGTTGAATACTGGAAAACCTTTATCTATTCAAGACCTTGAGAATTTAGTGATTAGTATCGGTGAGAATTGGTCGAATTGGTCAAAAAAGAATGAGGAGTATATACAAGTAGGAAGTAATCAGGTTCTCAATACTAATCCAGAACGTCTAGCTTATGTTTTCACAGGAAAAACCCTAACAGGAACACCCGAAGTAGATCGAGTTGCTTGGAAACACACCCTAGACTGGATGTGTGAAATAACTAAGCTACCAATTGGGTTTAGAGCGAGTAATGGTGTCATTTTAACTCCTGATGCTTTGTACGATTCCCATGTAGATAAGTGGATGTACAGAATAAAGATTCAACTAATTGACATTCTACTAGATTCTAAAGCGGGCAATATCGAAGCATGGTTGCAGAAATCTCCTGAGTATCTGTACGACACCATTAGAAAGTTGAACCCAAACTGGAAATCTACTACTTCCAAAGATATCTTGAAGCATTTAGAAGCTATGCACGATGCTCTAAATATTGGTCTCAAAGTAGAGAGTAGCCTGCAATAAACTTCTAGTTATAGTAAATGTGGTGATTTACTCTAGCTCTTTCTACTAAAAGCATTCAACCTTTGACTTAAGTCAGTAAAAAGAATGAATATTTAGTAGATGTAAACAAATAAAACAGGTATATATACACTACTAAGATAGGACATTATATGTAAAAAGTGATATAGGAAAGTATATATGAAATATGAGAATCTCTAGGAACAGAGTAGAGACGATAGCTAAATGGTTGAGGTTAGAGTAACCAGCTTTCCCTATGTGCTTTTATTACATAATTTATTTCAATGCAAACTCAAGTTTCTATAACTAAAACAAATCATATTATATACCTCTAGATTGAGCTATATGGAGCGATAAGGCACGTATGGGTATGAATTACATTTATTGTGTAGAGGAACCTTAAAACTCGATTTAAGAGGGATAGAGTGAGATGTGACAGCTTAGGGTCTAGGCAAGTAGAATTATTAGGCAGTAATTATCTTTCTATCTAAATAATTTTGATTTACTTATAAAGCCTAGCTTGAAGAGCTTAGTGGGTATGAAACAGGTATTGTAGTTCTAGACCCACTTCATACCTAGAAATGAGCAGAAGGCTAGAAGTCTTATCTAACCTTGGTTTGAGCTATAAAGCTGGTGACAGGATTTGAACCTGCGACAGGCTGATTACAAATCAGCTACTCTACCAACTGAGTTACACCAGCAGTGAAAATTAATATAGCAAACTTATAGTCATTAGCGCAACCCCCCCAGCCAACTTTTTTTTCAAATTCGCTCAAAACCCCTCCCCGTAAGGGCAAAACCGGAATTCTCGGCCCGCTGCCCACAGCCCACTGCCAATTAACTAATCGCAGCGCCAAATCTTAATCGTCTGATCCGCACTCCCGCTGGCGAGCAAATTGCCCGAAGGTGCGATCGCCACCGAGTACACCGTACCCGAATGTCCCTTAAGACTGGTCAACAACTCCCCCGTCTGCAAATTCCAAATATTAATCGTATTATCATCGCACCCGCTAGCCAAAGTCAAACCGTCCCGACTGATAGCAACCGACTCGCCCCGACTCACATAATTCTGCAAAATATGCACCGCCTCATTCGTTCCTAAATTCGTTACACCCTTTCCCCTCCCAGAATTAGTATTTAAAATCCGCAACAAACTCCCCGTATGCAAATTCCGCAGCTTAATCGTATAATCATTGCTGACGCTAGCAAGAATCTGACCATCGGGCGCGATCGCCACAGAATTCACCCCAACATTCAACCCGGAAAGAGTCCGCAGCAACTTGCCGCTTTCCACATCCCAAACCTTGCTCGTCGCATCCGAACTGCCACTCGCCAATTTTTTACCGTCTGGGCTAAAAACCACCGCATTCACATTGTCAGAATGACCCTTCAAAGTCCGCAGCAACTCACCACTCCGCAAATTCCAAAGCTTAATCGTATTATCAGCACCGCCGCAGCTAGCAATTACCTGGCGCTTCGGGTTAATCGCCACCGAATTCACCTCCATAGAATGTCCCGGAAAAGTACACAGCAAATCACCGTTGTGCAAATTCCAAAACTTAATTGTTTCATCCGAACTGCCGCTGACCAACATTTTTCCGTCATAGCTAATAGCAACCGAATTTACGCGATCGGAATGTCCCGTCAGAGTGCCAATTAATTCCGTGGTTTCTAAATCCCAAATCTTAATAGTTTTATCCCAACTACCGCTAGCCAAAATTTTGCCGTCAGGGCTAATCGCCAGAGAATTCACAAACGATGAATGTCCCGGCAGCGTATATACACACCGCCATTTCTGATGTTTTAATTTGTGAGCTAATTCCTTCACCCGCTTAGCTGCCGCCTCAGCTTCCTGTCTGCGTTTGAGTTCAGCCTCCTCCAAACGCTGGCGTTCCGCCCTAGCTTTCGCCTCTCGCAGCGCCAGCCGCCGCATCTCTCCCTTATAGACTATTCGCTGCTGATCCTGAATTTCTTTAAGAGTTTCAATATACGGTTTTGCCCAATCTTTAGAAAACCATTCGTGGGCAAATTCCGCCTCTAAATTAAATAGCTGAGGTTCGTGAGTAAAATCGATATTTAAATAATACAAATCAGCTAAAAAAGCGGCTAATAACTTGTGAATCGTCACAATTATTTGCCGAATAATCCGCAGGCTCACCTTTCTATCTTTTCCCTCTGCCTCCAACTGTTGATAAACCTCTTCCCAATTCCAAGGCTGCATCGCTACTAGAGAAACGCTCTGATTGATGACTCCCCAAAAACCAACATGAAAATTAACTTCATAATCGCTGATATCGCTGTACAGTATAGCTGTAGGGACGGGAGACAACACAGTCTGCAACCGCTCCACATCAATATCGGAAATGGATTTTTTGAAATAGTCTCCGTAAAACTGAACCGGGCACAAATCTCCGTGCGGGGGGTAGTGCTGGTTCAAAAAAGCTCTTAACTTAGCCGGCAGCTCGATATTCAGATTGTGGCGAAACGAATCAGGGCAATCTTGGCTAATTTTTGCGGGAGCAACTAACAGCAGCAATCGGTGCTGTTGCTGCTGCAAAATCTGTTCAGTTTCCTGCCTGCTCAAATTAGAAAACCAGTTGTCCCTGTCCCAAATAGTTTGAATTTCGTTCAGCTTAACTCGAATTGCTTCTGATTGAAACTCCCGCATTAAGTCGCGGCAAAGCCGACTAATTGCCCGCTTATCTCTTACTTCTTGTGCTTTAATTCGATTAGCCCGTTCTTCCTTTACCCTTTCTTCGGCGTCGGCGAGGGCGATTAATTCTTGTTCTCTGGCCTGCTGCCGCTGCAAATATCTCACTTGTGCTTTAATCCAGCGGGGGTCTTTTTTGATTTGCTGGTTCAAAGTTGAAGAACCAGAGGGCTCAATTTCTGCATAGCGTTCGTTGACAGCGCTTGCTCCCAATCTTTCTCCCAATTCAGAGGCTACAGGCTTCAACAGTTCAATTAGGGTGTCTGAGACTGGGCGGGGTAAGGACATACCAGTTAAAACTTTTTCTTACTTAAGGACGATCGCGCGAGTCAGACATATCCCCCTGGGGCGGGGACTCTTGGCAGGGCTATTACATTTGGGCGATCGGCCGATTGTATATGTAAGGAGAATCATGCAGGCGAATCGTGCAGCCGCGCCAGCTTAGCACCTTAACTTAATAATAATATTTATTTATACACTTTACATTTTACCCCGAATCTGACTCGAAAACACCGACGGAAAAGACTTCAGGATATGCGATCGACCCTGAGTTCCCCCAATTTGTTTTTTTTGTTGCCTTTTGACTCGCTCTTGTCTATAATCGTACTTCACAACCATAATTACGGTATTCCGACCTAATAACCGTACTTTATCTAGAGGAACAAATATAATGAGCCCATGGCAACGCCTAACTCAACACCTTCACTGGCCACAACAGCCATCAGCCAGCACAAATCAATCATTTACTGCCATGAAAAGATTTGTATCGCTATTTTTAGTGGGAATAACTTTAAGTCTCGCCGTTGCATCCTGCGGCCAGGGAACCACAAACAATCCCGCAGCCACTCCAGGCGGTGCTACCCCAGCAGCCAACAAAGGTAATGTAGAATTAACCCTAGTATCCTTCGCCGTCACCAAAGCCGCCCACGAAGCCATAATTCCCAAATTTGTAGAACAATGGCAAAAAGAAAAAGGCCAAACCGTCACCTTCAACCAAAGCTACGGCGGTTCCGGTTCCCAAACTCGGGCCGTAATTGATGGTTTAGAAGCAGACATCGTACACCTAGCCCTCGCCCTCGACACCGCAAAAATCGAAAAAGCCGGACTCATTGAGCCCGGGTGGGAAAAAGAAGTCCCCAACGAAGGCATAGTCAGCAAATCCGTAGGAGCAATAGTCACCCGCGAAGGCAATCCCAAAGGCATCAAAACCTGGGAAGATTTAAGTAAAGACGGAGTAAAAGTGATTACTGCCGATCCTAAAACATCAGGCGTTGCCCGCTGGAATTTCCTCGCACTCTGGGGCTCGGTTGTTAAAACCGGAGGAGACGAAACCAAAGCATTAGACTTGACTACTAAAGTCTACAAAAACGTCCCCATCCTGACTAAAGACGCCCGCGAAGCCACCGATGTATTTTTCAAACAAGGCCAAGGCGACGCCTTAATTAACTACGAAAACGAGATTCTTCTGGCAGGTGAGAAAGGCGAAAAACCGACTTATAGTATTCCCGAAGTCAATGTTTCGATCGACAATCCGATTGCCATCGTCGATAAAAACGTTGATAAACACGGTACTCGCGAAGTCGCAGAAGCATTTGTCAAGTTTCTGTATACCCCAGAAGCTCAGCGAGAATTTGCCAAAGTAGGCTTCCGCCCCGTAGATGCGACAGTAGCGGCGGAACCAGAATTTGTCCAAAAATATGCCCCCATCAAAACCCTATTTACAGCTCAAGACTTAGGAGGTTGGGGAGATATTCAGAAGAAATTCTTCGATGACGGAGCTGTTTTTGACAAAATTCAAGGTTCAATTAGACAGTAGTGGTCGGGGCGGGTTTACGAGATGATTGGTTTTAGACAATTATTATTGGTAAAACCAGCCCCGGAGCGCACTTATTCTTTCCCACTCACAACTATTGACTTATGGCTGGATCATCTGCAATCAGTAACCCTCAATCTCCGATCGAAAATATCAAAAAGGCGATCGGCAAAATAACATTACCTTGGGGAATCACCCTAGGCTATCTCAGCTTAATGCTATTGCTCCCAGTTACAGCAATGCTGCTGAAAGCTAGCACAGCAAACCCCGCCGAATTTTGGGCAATTGCCACCAGTCCGATCGCCCTTTCCGCCTACGATGTCACCTTCTTTACGGCATTAATTGCGGCATTAATTAACGGAGTATTCGGCACATTAATTGCCTGGGTATTAGTCCGCTACGACTTTCCCTTAAAACGGATTGTCGATGCAGTCGTCGATTTACCCTTTGCACTGCCCACCTCCGTCGCAGGTTTAACTCTCGCCACAGTTTACAGCGATAACGGTTGGATTGGTTCGCTTTTTGCACCTTTGGGAATCAAGATATCCTTTACTCGCTTGGGCGTAGGTATAGCAATGATATTTATTTCCTTGCCATTTATAGTTAGAACCGTACAGCCAGTTTTAAACGAGATGGAAAAAGAAATCGAAGAAGCAGCTTGGTGCTTAGGTGCTTCTCAATTTGAAACCTTCTGGCGAGTAGTTTTGCCGCCGCTATTTCCGTCTATTTTAACCGGAGTAGCACTCGGATTTTCGCGAGCGGTTGGCGAGTACGGATCTACTGTAATTGTAGCTTCTAACATACCGTTCAAAGATTTAATCGCCCCGGTTTTAATTTTCCAAAGGTTAGAACAGTACGACTATGCAGGAGCAACAGTTATCGGCACTGTCATGTTAGGTATTTCCCTGGCAATGCTGTTCGCAATTAATCTCTTACAAGCATGGAGAAGACGCTATGACGGCTAATATCAATTCACCCGCTGATTACACATTTCCGCCCGCAGGTTCTAGTCGGAGTCAGGAAAAAGCTTGGGTAAAACCAACTTTAATCGGAATTGCGATCGGCTATCTCGCTCTTGTCTTATTTATCCCTACTCTCAACGTTTTTTACCAAGCCTTCAGAAAGGGATTTGAGCCATTTTTGTCTAACTTAACCTCGCCGGATTTTCTGCACGCAGCGCAACTTACCCTGGTAATTTCTCTGATAGTTGTGCCTATAAATACAGTATTCGGTTTGTGTGCAGCCTGGGTAATTGGCCGCAACAAATTTCCGGGTCGCACGCTATTAATCAGCCTTTTAGACGTGCCTTTTGCCATCTCTCCCGTAGTGGCAGGTTTAATGATTGTACTGCTTTACGGTCGGCTGGGATGGTTCGGGTCGTGGCTGGAGGCGGCGAATATTAAGGTTATTTTTGCCTTCCCTGGAATGGTGCTGGCTACTGCTTTTGTTACCTTGCCTTTTGTGGCGCGCGAAGTGATTCCTGTTTTGGAAGAAGTGGGGACAGATCAAGAAGAGGCGGCGAAAACTTTGGGAGCAAATGACTGGCAAATTTTCTGGAATGTCACGCTTCCGAGTATTCGCTGGGGATTGCTTTACGGAGTAATTTTGACCAATGCTAGAGCAATGGGAGAATTTGGAGCCGTCTCTGTGGTGTCGGGAAATATTGCTAAAAAAACGCAAACTTTGCCTTTGTTTGTAGAGGATGCTTACAAGCAGTATGCGACGCAAGCCGCATTTTCGGCGGCGGTAGTTCTAGGTCTTTTAGCAGTTGTTACCCTCGTGCTTAAGGAGATTTTAGAACGAAAAACTAGGATCAAAGAAGTTGAAGAATAGTCATTAGTCATTAGTCATTAGTCATTAGTCATTAGTCATTAGTCATTAGTCATTAGTCATTAGTCAGTAGGGCTTTAGGGTGCGGGCTGTGAACCTCATCCCTCAAACGAGTCCTTAGTAGGTGCGGCGCTATCGACAATCTGGTTGGAAGCTCGAAAATATCACAGCGACATATCCTACAAGATATTAATGCAAAGTGTAAACTGAAACAAAAATTAGGAGTCCCAAATGTTAGCTAACAATACTAGCGAATCGGAATTTGAGGCGATCGGCGATTTTCACAGAACCCAAGAATCAGATATTCCCCACTCTGATAGTGGTGACAGCAGACCAACTCAAACCCGCATTCGCATTCGTGTTCCTAAAGAATACCATCAGGAACCTGTGATTTCTAACCTGATTTCTGAATACGGTTTGACGGTGAATTTTAATGCCGCTTTTTTGGGTGTCAAAACTTTAGATGACGGTTGGTTTGATTTGGAACTTAACGGTACAAGTAAACAGATTGAAACTGCTCTGATTTATCTCAATGATTTAGATGTGGAAATCTGGAGCAATTCCAATAATCCTGATGAAGAAACTTGGTAATTAGTGAGTCTTGGACGCACCCAAATGGCAGAGGAGTTAATATTCTGGACTGTCCGCCTAATTTTAATTTTTTCGAGTCAGTTTATTGATTCTAATAGTCTCCAGGAATGTTACTCATGAGTCAGCCTATCTCTGCCTGATAAATAACATTTATCAAGGTTCTCGTGAGGAATGCAAGCCTTCATAAAACTCAGAAAACTTGCATTCCTCCCTACCAAGCAATTTGAGTGGAGTTGTTCGTTAGTGAAGCCCTCGAAGAGGAGCGCACATACAGATCATTCAGCAGCCACCAACTACCAAATAATATCAGCTTACAGCTCATAAACGTGACTGATGACTCTTGATTAACAAATATCGATCGTCATCAGTTAACTATTAGATTGACAATTTTTATAAAATCTGGTGTTTTCTCCATCTCTGGTATATCAATAAACAGCGCGCAAGTCTTCCCCAACATTGTTGTAACAGCCGGAACAATATCCCCCTTTAAAACTTCTAAACAATCAAACTAACTCAGTTAGGACAGGGGAGCATAAAAAAAAGTTTTTGTCAATATTCCCTTTAGGTTAAATTAGGGGCGATCCTCTTCGAGGGCTTCGCCAACGACTCTCATCCGCGCTGGAAAAAGATCGATCATTGCTGCGGTTGGTTTGTGATATGAATTTGATGTGTGCGTGTACCAGGAGAATTTGAACGTGGAACTCTATAAAGAACGGAAACACCAGATAGTTTTTGCTGATTCACAAGTTAAAGATTGCGAAAGTTTAACAGAAACGGTCAATCCCGATACAGAAATTGTTATTCTGAAAGCCGATCGCGACGGCATCGAGCAAATCGCCGAAACACTTAAACAGCGGAAAAACATTGCAGCCGTCCACATTTTGTCTCACGGCGCAGCAGCCAGCTTACAACTGGGAGCGACAGAACTAAATCTGTGCAACATTGAAAGCTACCGCAATTATTTAGAAAAATGGTTTGCTTTGCCAGCAGCCGAAGCAAACTCGAACTCTTCAATTACGCCTAAACCAGAAATTCTGCTTTACGGTTGCAACGTCGCCGCCACAGAAGCAGGTGTTGCATTTGTGGAAAGGCTGAGCCAGCTCACCGGGGCAAATATTGCCGCTTCCGATAACTTGACTGGGAATGCTGCGTTGGGTGGAGATTGGGAACTCGAAGTAACTACGGGAAACATTGAAACACCTTTGGCATTTTCGGCTGAGGCGAGGGAAGCTTATAGTGGCGTACTGGCTGACTTGAACCAAACTACGGGCGACTTTAACGGACTGGTAAATGCCATCAATGTTGCCAACATCAACAGCGGCAGTGACACGATCACTCTCACTGGCGATATTACCCTCGCAGGGCAATTGCCGAGAATTACCGACACCACCACTATTGTTGGCGGCGGTTTCAAGATCAGCGGCAATAACAACCGTGCCTTCGTAGTTGATAACACAACATTTAACATCTCAAACCTCACCATTGATTCCGCAAAAGCAGTAGGCAACGCAGGAACCATCGGTGGTGGTGGCGCTGCGGGATTAGGTGGCGCACTTTTTATCAACAGCGGTACAGTCACAGTTGACAGAGTTACTTTTTCTAATAACTCTGCCGTTGGCGGTGCAGGTGCGGCGGGGAATGGTGGCAAGGGTGGTAACGCGGATCTGGCTACTGTCTTTGGAGGCACAGCAGGGACAAATGGTAGAAATGGTAGAAATGGTCTAGCAAGTAATGGCGCTGCCGGTGGGGTTGGCGAAGATGGCGAGGCTGGCGGTACTGGTAATGCTGGCGGTACTGGCGGTATTGGCGGCACTGGCGGTACTGGTGTTGGCGGCACAAACGGTGGTGCTGGTGGTGCTGGTGGTGCTGGTGGTGCTGGTAGTGTTGTCGGTAGTGGCGGCGGTGGTGGTGGTGCCGGTGGCCTTGGCGGTCCTCCTGGTACTGGTATTGCAGGTAATGGTGGCAATGGCGGTGTTGGCGGTGCTGGCGCCTTTGGTGGCGGCGGTGGTGCTGGCGGTACTTTTGGTACAGGTGCGGCGCCTGGTGCTATCGGCGCAGGAGGCATTGGCGGCTTCGGCGGCGGTGGCGGTAGTGGCAATGGTGCAAGCGCAGGAGGCACTTTTGGCGGTGCTGGTGCTACTGCTGGCGGCGGCGGTGCAGGTTTAGGCGGCGCGATTTTTGTTGGCGGTGGCACTTTGACCATGACCAACAGCACCTTATATAGCAACACAGTTACGGGTGGCAATGCTGGTAATGTTGCCGCAGGTGCCGGTCAAGCTGCTGGTGGTGCAATTTTCGTCAACTTAGGTGCTACAGCTACTCTGACCAATAATACGATCGCTTATAACTCTGCAACAGCCGCGACAGTTGGCACACCGGCTAGTCTGATTGCTAATGCCGGAGGAATTTACAACAACGGCGGTACAGTTACAGTCAAAAACACGATCGTCGCTGGCAACGTTGCTACTACCAACACAGATGTTACCGGGACATTCACCGGGAACAACAACCTGATTGGGGTTCTCGGCACTAGCACTGGTTTTACAGCGACTCAGCAACTAACCGGTGCTTTGACAAATGTATTAGCACCAGTCGGCTCTGCCGGATTGAATGGCGCAACGGCTCCGGCTCCTTTCACCCTTGCCCTAGTTGATAACAGCCCGGTCACAACTAGCACTAACCAAGCCATTGGCGGTGGCAACAGCGCCGACGCAACAGCGGCCGGTTTAACTACTGACCAACGCGGTACAGGTTTCCCTCGGAAAATCGACAATACTCTTGTCAGCAAACCTAGTGTTGACATCGGTGCTTACGAGTACGGCCCTGTGGTCGTGGGTCAGAAATTCAACGACCTTAACGGGGATAGCCTGCAAGGTGCCGCGGCAACTGAACCAGGTCTAGGCGGCTGGACTATTACCGCAGGTACGAAGACTAATGTAACATCTGCGGTTGCTGCCACTCTGGGCCAATACACTCTCACGGATACTAAGGCCAATACAGAGATCAGAGAAACGTTACAAACCGATTGGGTGCAGACTTTGAGACCAACGGTGACAACTGGTACTGCTGATGTTACAGGTGCTAACTTCGGCAATTTCCAACTGACATCCATCGCAGGCAAAACCTACACCGATGTCGCGGGCAACGCCGTTTTAGATGCCACCGACACCACATTAAGCGGCGTCAGGGTCACTTTATACAAAGACACCAACAACAACAACACGCTAGAACCCGACACAGATACGATCGTGGGTGCGCCGGTATTGACTGACGAAGCCGGAGATTATCTCTTCTCGGATATAGGCCCGGGCAAATATTTAATACAAGCCACGGCGCCAGCCGGCTCTAGGATCTCTTTTCCCGCTGCCGCAATTCCCGTTACCGCCCTAAGCGGTACTCCGGTCATCAACACCGCAGCCACTCCCACCAACTTCGGTATCTTCACAAACATCACCATTAGCGGTACCAAATTCGAGGACAAAAACGGCAACGCTGCCCTAGACGCGGGAGAGGTAGCACCGGCAACTCCTTTTGATATTCAGTTAGTTAACGCCGCCACCGGTACAGTGGCACAAACCAAAACTACAGATCCCACCGGCAACTACACCTTTACCGACGTTGGGCCCGGCACCTACACCCTGCGGGAAGTGCCAAAGCCTGATTGGCAACCAACTCTTGCCCCCACTGGCAGCATCACTACCAACAGTGGCGTCAACATCACCAACACCGCAGCCACTCCCACCAACTTCGGCAACTTCCAACTAGGCAAAATCAGCGGGATTAAATTTAACGATCTCAACAAAAATGGCACTCAAGATTTGCCAGCAGAACCACCCCTAGGAGGCTGGACAATTTACTTGGATGCCAACACCAACGGCGTGCAAGACCCCGTACCAGCCGAAACAGGCACCAACGCCACCGTCACCGATGTCGCCGGTAAGTACCAGTTCACCAACTTGCCAGCCGGCACTTATACAGTGCGGGAAGTGCCACAAACAGGCTGGACGCAAACTGTGCCCCCCGTCAACCCAGCCACCCCTACCCTTTCAGGCGCGTTTAGGATCGCCGTCACCAGCGGCACAGATTCCCAAAACAACAATTTCGGCAACTTCAGACCCAACTCGATTAGTGGTCTGAAGTTCAATGACCTCAACAGCAACGGGGTGCAAGATACCGGGGAACTAGGGCTTGCCAACTGGCGATTCTTCCTCGATCCCAATAACAACGGCACTCTCGACACCGGGGAACAGAACACCCTCACCGATGCCGCCGGCAGCTACAAATTCCTCGACTTGCCAGCAGGAACCTACAAGGTGCGGGAAGTCTTGCAGCCTACTTGGACGCAAACTACCCCCGACCCGGCCGACATCACTGTCACCAGCGGTCAAGACATCGCTAATATCAACTTCGGCAACTTCCAGCCGGCCACTATCAGCGGTCAAAAATTCAATGACCTCAACAACAACGGCATTAAGGATGCCGGAGAATTGGGGCTAGCTAACTGGCAAATCTTCCTCGACAGTATCACTCCGGATGGATTGTTTCAGCAGGGCGAACCGACTACCATCACCGATGCCACGGGCAACTACACTCTTAACGACATACCCGCAGGTACTTTCCAGGTAAGGGAAGTTCAGCAAAACGGCTGGACGCAGACGACCCCCAACCCCGCCCCCTTTGCGGTTAAGAGTGGAGATAAGATCACGGGCATTGACTTCGGCAACTTCCTGCCCCAACCCGGGGCGATCCGAGGTCTGAAGTTCCAAGACACCAACAACAATGGCACTCAGGATGCTGGAGAACCGGGTTTACCCAATTTCCAAATTCAGTTAACCAATGTCGTAGCTGGAACTGCTCCTGTTACTACTACCACAGACAACACTGGCAACTACCTGTTCGCCAACCTAACGCCGGGAACCTACCGCGTCAGGGAAGTCAACCAAACTGGGTTTACCCAAAGCACACCCGAACCCGCCGACATCACCCTAACTTCCGGCGCTATTGTCAGCGGCATCAACTTCGGCAACTTCCCAGCGCCGACGCCGACGCCGACTCCGACTCCGACTCCGACTCCGACTCCGCCGCCAGTGCCACTGCCACCTGTACCCACGCCGACGCCTGCACCGACGCCTGCACCGACGCCGACGCCGACACCTGCACCTGCGCCGACGCCGACACCTGCACCTGCACCGACGCCGACACCTGCACCTGCACCGACGCCGACACCTGCACCTGTACCGACGCCGACGCCTGCACCTGTACCGACAGATTTGGTTTGCCCTGAGAACTTCCCCAGGATCGCTACTCCCAATGAGCCCGGCACTCCTTCAGCGGGTAATGTGATCAATGGCCCTAACGGCGACGATACGATCGTGGGTAGTGCCGGCAGTGACTCTATCTTCGGGTTGATCGGCAACGATTTGATCTTTGGTCGAGGGGGCGGCGACTACATCAATGGCAATATAGCCAACGATACTCTCTTCGGAGGCATCGATAGCGATACTCTCTTTGGTGGCAAAGGGTTTGACCTGATTTTTGGCGATCGCGGTAACGATACGATTTATGGCAATCGTGGCAACGACTCTCTTTCTGGCGACGAAGGCAATGACTTATTGTACGGGGGCAAAGCCGAGGACGTAATTTTGGGAGGCGCTGGCGACGACGTGCTAATTGGCGATCAAGGCAATGACACTCTCTGCGGCGGCGAGGGTAACAATACCTTAATTGGCGGCAGCGGCGATGATTTGCTCTTTGCTGACACCGGCGATGACTTGCTCTTTGGTGGCATTGGCAGCGATACCCTCGTCGGTGGCAGTGGCAGCAATGGCTTTGTCTTGTCAGCGGGCGGAGGAATTGACACGATTTTCAACTTCACCGCAGGAGTTGATTCGATCGAGTTGGTGGGAGGCTTGGACTTCAATCAACTGTCATTAACCGAAACTAACGGCTCAACGGCGATCGGAATTGCCAACAGCGACCAGATTTTGGCTATACTGACGGGCGTACAGCCGAGCCAGTTATCGGCTCAGAGTTTTAACTTGCTGGTTTAGTCTGCCGATCAAAGTTTCGAGTGTCAGCCAAAGAAGGGGAACGAATTCCGTTCCCCTTCTTTGGTCAAATTTGTTCGAGATACTTCAGCAAGTCGGCCATTTCTTGCGGACTCGGTTGAAACTGCGGCATTGGTGGGGTTTGCCCGCTGGTGACTTGCCGGATCAGATCCAATTCGGATTTGCGATCGGAAACTCCGTGCAAGTTGGGCCCGACTTGACTGTCTGAAACGGAGATGTGACAACCCGCACAGTTCATTTGAAAGATGGCGGAACCCTGAAACGGGTTGCCAGTGAGGGATAGGACGCTTTTGACGTAAGGATCGGCTACTTGAAATTGACGTATTGTGATAATTGCCAACATGATGGCAAGCAACACCGCTAGCGCAAATATGGCAAGCCGCTCGATCGGGTTTTTAATTTCATTCCTGGCAAGTTGGTTATTCAAAGGGGTTCAATTAAAAATAGTATCTACAAGAAAATTTATTTCTCATAACATAGCTTAATCGTTCGCAGCGGGGAGAGCAAGGTCTGAGCCCCACGGAAGGCTGCTTTTGGGAAAATTCATCTGTGTAAGTGCTGGTAATATTAAAAATAGGTTGTTAAATCTTAACGTTAAGGAGCTCTCATGGTAGAACCGCTGCTTTCAGGTATTGTTCTGGGTCTAATCTTTGTTACTCTGGCGGGGCTGTTTTTTGCTGCTTATCAGCAGTACAAGCGCGGCGATCAGTTGGGTATCAATAAGTAAAAGGCTTGTAGGGGCGGTGCCTTGAGTGCCCGCCCTGCCTTGAGTGCCCCCCGACTCATCCGTGTATCCGTGTCCAAATCCGTGTTGGGCTATTCGCCTTTGTTTGTTAAAGATATCGATCGAGAATAGCCGCAGTTTCCAAGCCTGTTTTTTCCCAGCTAAATTGTTTGGCTCTGGCTAAACCGAGCTCCCGCAATTGCGATCGAACTTTGGCATCGACTGCAAGCTCTTGCATAGCAGAGGCAATTTCCTCGACGCTGTAGGGGTTGACTAATAAGGCGCCGTCCCCCCCCGCCACTTCGGGCATTGAAGACAGGTTAGAGGTGATGACAGGAGTGCCGCAGGCCATTGCTTCGAGCACGGGGAGCCCGAATCCTTCCCAAAGACTGGGGAAAACCAGGGCGATCGCTTGGTTGATGACTTTGGGTAAGTCGGCTGCGGGGAGGTAATCTAGGAATTTTACTCGATCGACCAATCCCAATTCTTGAACCTGCCTCTTCAGCAGCGGGGTATAGCGTTTGTCTTCCGAACCTGCTATCCACAATTCGTACTCGGAATTATGATGCAAAGCAGCAAAGGCTGCTACAACTCGCTGCACGTTTTTATAAGGATTGTGGCGGCCGATATAAAGAAAATAATTGCTTGTTGGTAAATCTAGAAAACGGAAATAACTGCTATCATATCCAGGGAAAATTGGCGTAATTAAATTATTAGGAATCTTGCAAAAATTAGCGATATCTTTGGCAGTTGATTCAGAGTCACAAATGACGTGTTGAGCCTGCCGCAGCACTTGGGGAATGTAATAGCGGTGGTAAGGTGTCAGAGGATCGAAGCGGCGGGGAAATCGCAGCGCTATCAAGTCATGTACTGTAATTATATAGCGGCAACCTGCAAATAAAGGAGCTTCGGGAATTGGGGAAAATAATAGGTTAGATTTTAGCTGTTTGTAAATTTTGGGGAGTTGGGTTTGTGTCCACAGCAATCGGTTGATGTGTCCTTTGGTTCCTTGTTCTGGTGTTAGGTTGGCGGGAATTTGGTAGCAGTTGTTATGGGGAAATTTTTCCGCTGTTAGTAATGTTGGGTTGAGGGATTTTAGGTGGGGAAATAGGTTTTTGGCGTAGATGGCTAAGCCGGTTGGTTTGGAAATTAGGAAGGAGAGGTTGATGAGCAGGTTGGATTGGGGATTGGGCATGGGATAATATGTAGATTGCGGTTTTTGAGTGGGAGTTTTTTTAACCGCAGAGGGCGCAGAGGACGCAGAGAGGAGAAAGGAAGAGAGGGGAGATTTAAAGGTATTGCTGTAATATGTTGGCGGTTGCTTTTCCGGTTTTGTGCCAGCTAAATTGAGATGATCTGGCTAAACTAGCAGTTTTTAAGTTCGATCGCACTTTTGAATCTGTGGCTACTGTTTGCATGGCTTCGGCTATTTCTGGGACGCTGTAAGGATTGACTAATAATCCGGCATCTCCGGCTACTTCTGGCATTGATGACAGGTTGGATGTGATGACGGGTGTGCCGCAAGCCATTGCTTCTAAAATTGGTAAGCCGAATCCTTCCCAAAGTGTAGGGAAAACTAGGGCGATCGCCTGATTCATCAGTACGGGCAATTGAGAATAGGGAACGTAACCGAGAAATTTTACCAAAGATTGTAAACCTAATTCTTCAACTTGTGCTGTCAACTGCGGCGTGTAGGCATTGGGAGGCCCTGCTAGCCACAATTCGTAGTTTGTGCGATCGGGCAAACTCGCAAATGCAGCAATTAATCTTTCCAAGTTTTTGTAAGGATCGTGTCTGCCGGTATAAAGAAAATAATTTTTGGCGGGCAAGTCGAGATATCTAAAATTAATATTATCGCAAGCTAGGGGAATTGCGGTCATTTTCTTAGACGGAATCTGGAAAAAGTTAGCAACATCTGCCGCCGTTGCTTGAGAATCGCAAATGATGTGTTCTGCTTGCCGCAATACCTGCGGTATGTAGTAGCGGAAATAAGCTGTTAATCGAGAAAACCGTTGGGGAAATCGCAAAGGAATTAAATCGTGAACTGTGACGATGTAGCGACATCTGGAATACAAAGGTGCTTCGGGAATTGGCGAAAATATCAGGGTGGACTGCAATTTTTTGTAAATTTTAGGTAACTCAAACTGAGTCCATAGCAGTCTGTTAATTTGTCCTTTAGGGCCGCGATTCGGTGTCAGAGTTTCGGGAATTTGGTGGCAAGTATAATTGTCAATTTGCTGGGAAGCGAGTAATGTTGGTTCTAGCTGTTGCAGTTGCGGGAAAAGATTAGTGGCATAAGTCCCGATTCCGGTTGGTTCGGGAGTTAAGAAGGACAAATTGATTAACAGTGAATTAGACATGATTTTATCGAACAGAATTTATCCCAATTGTAGGGGCGGGTTTTACCAACAATAATTGCCTAAAACCCATAATCTCCTAAACCCGCCCCACCCAACCAAAATTTATCCCAATTGTAGGGGCGGGTTTTACCAACAATAATTGCCTAAAACCCATAATCTCCTAAACCCGCCCCCACCCAACGAACAATCAAAATTTAGATTTTATGGTTGCACAAAAGTCGGATTTGATGTAAGTTATTGGCGGTGTAGGGGCGGGTTTATATAAATTCTTTGTAATCATTTAATATTGTTGGTAAAACCCGCCCCTACGAAATTTATAGATCGCGCTCCATATCGAGCATTTGAGCTATATCGGCCGGATTTGGCAGCCGAATTGTAGCATACTCTTGGTGAATAATATCAAAAAAACTATTGACTTTTTTCTCAAAATGTGCAAGTCTAAAGTTCTGACTGCGTTGCTGTGCACCAGCTTGAAGTTCTGCTAGCAAATCGGGATTAACAATTAGTTGATGTGAATGCTGGCACAGTTCCTCAACGGTATTGAACAAAAAGCCCGATCGCCCATGTTCGACAATTTCCGGTTGGCCGCCGCCGTTGAAAACAATCGGAGCACAACTGTTTTGCATTGCTTCCACAGTCGCCATCCCGAAATGCTCAAATCTTTGAGGATTGACTTCACCCAAACCGCAGCCGTGCCAAAATATACTTGCTCTAGCATAAAGTGATTTTACCTCATCAAAGTCAACATTTACTTTTAGCTCGATCGCCCTTGAATCTTGCTTCAATAAATTCTGAACAGTCTTTAAATAAGGATTTTTCGGAATGCTACTCCCGGCTAAAATTAGCTGCCATCCTTGAAAATCTTCGGGATAATCTGCTAGCAAACTGCGGAAAGCTTTAATTAGTTCAATTTGCTTTTTTGTTCCCCCAGCTTCAAACTGTCCCACAGCCAAAATTATTTTTTCTTTCGGCACTTTAACTGTTGCCATTTCTATCGGCGGATAAAGCAGAAAAGTTGGCTGTAGGTTCCAGCGTTTCTCCAACCACTTGACGGTAAATTGACTGTTGACAATAATGAAAGTGTAATCATCGACAGCAAAGTGACGGTTGCGGAAGGTATTGGGAAAGTGACAAAAAAATACTGAAATTGGCGACAGTGGTTTAACTTTTTCCAGTTGGTTGGCGTTGATGAAAATATCGTAGTTTTTGCTTTCTCTGGCAATTTCATCAAAGGGATTTTCCATATCCTCCACGATGATGCTGGAATCGATGCACTGCATTCCGCGTTTCTCGTAAAACGCCAAGGGCATAATTTTAATTTTGCATCCTGAAAGGTTGAGTCCGTACCACGATTCTAAGTCGGAAACAGCAACTGGTTTGTTGGCGATAAAAGTAATGTCAAATTCATTTTGTAGCAGCGAGGCGAGGGTAGCGACGTATTTTTGACCGCCACCAATAAAATGTAGCCCGTGATCGTAAATAGCGATCGACATTTTGCGATCGCCCCGAACCACCTGCAATCGAGATAAAATGCGATCGATCTTCATCCGACTGTAAATCACCGCCAACTTTTCCGACAACTGCGGCAATACAGTTTCGATGATTTCTGGTTTCTGATAATCAAGCAGCTTTTTAATCGCTACAAATAAACTCTCGAACAGCAAATCATACTGCTTGTTAGTAAAAAAATCGGAAGTGTGAATTCCTTTAACTAATTGCAAGGGTTCATGTTTTGCCAAATACAAAAACCGATTGCGGTTGCAGAAATACTCGGTAAGTTTGCTTCCTTTACTCGAACCCCGATACTCGTGATGGGCGATTGCGGCGTGAGTATAAAGCATTTTCCAACCGCGTTTGTGGCAGCGTTTCGCAAACTCTACATCCTCAAAATACATCACAAAATCTTCATCTATTGGCCCGACATCTTCCAGACATTCTCTCCGAAAAAGCACCGCCGCCCAACAAAGCCCTTCGACTTCCCGTTCTGTATCGTACTGTCCCGCATCTTTTTCGCCAAAGCCGACATCTTGCCAATAAAAATTAGGTAATTGCTGAATACCGGCGCTGTTAATTCGCCCGTCTTTAAACAGCAATTTGCCGCTAGTCGCACCTACTTCTTTATTAGTTTCTAGCCGTTTTACCAGAATCTCTAACCAGCGACTGTCAAGGGTAGCATCGTTATTTAGAAAGCCGATATATTGCCCTTTTGCTTCGCTGATGCCGAGGTTTAGGGCTTTAGCAAAGTTGTTGGCGGAGTTGACAAAAATCCGAACTTTGGGAAATAGTTCGCGCAGGGAATTAACGGAATCGTCTTGAGAGCAATTATCAATTACAATTAAATCGAGTTGCGATTCGGGATACGCAAGTTTTTGTATAGATTTTAAGCAATCTTTCGTGTGGCGCAGACCGTTATAGTTGACTATAATTAACGAGCATATGGGCAGTGCAGTCATTCGATTTTAGATTTTAGATTTTAGATTTTAGATTGAGGAATTGAAGGATTGAAGAATTTTCGATTGGGGATTGGGGATTGAATAATTGAAAATTTGAATACTTGAAAATTTGAAGGATTGAGGAATTTTCGATTTTGGATTTAGGATTTTAGATTGAGGAATTGAATAATTTTCGATTTTTGATTGAAGCATTGAAGCATTGCTCTCGCGAATAAATCTGGGGCCTTGTGACCAAATTATTTTGGGTCATCTTTGATGCTTTATTTTTGTCGATCGAGCAATTGAGCGGTAATCTTCTCTAAAATAGCAGTATGTTGCTGCTGCACTGCTTTAATTTGCTCTATTTCAGACTGAAAAGTTGCGATCGCTCTTTGTTGAGTCTCAAGCTGTGCTGTAACTTCGGGATATTCGCTGCTGAATTCCGATTCAATTTTTTCAAAGAGAGTTTGTTGATTTTCTTGCAATTTTTGCAACTGTGTGCTTAATGTATGCACGACCCGGGTATTAGCAAAATTGTAAATTACTTGTCGTTCGAGTACCGGTCTGAGCAATTTGCGGACTATTTTCCTAACGACGATGACTGCGGAACCGAGTCGCCTTTGGTAAGAGGTAATGGGGATGTTATAAATGTCGAAACCTGCCTTTAAAAGGGCGATATCTTCGTCATCTTCATTTTGGGCGTGAAGCGAAGCTATCCCGAAGGGAATCGCACTATTTTCTGTTCCCAACAGCGACAACTCAGCAATACCAATTCGCGGCTCCAAAGTTTGCCGCAATTTATGTATTATCTGTTGAGTTGGTATTTCTTCGTACTCCAAACTTTCCTCTCCTTGAGATAACTTACTCTGACTTATTATGGAACAGGCATCTTTGCTGTTTCAATCATTGTAACTAATTGTGAACAGGCATCTTTCCTGTTTCCCTGATTGTAATTAATTGTGGAACAGGCCGGAAAGCCTGTTCCAGGGCGGGCAGGATGCCCAACCCCTACACCCCACAAGAACATTTATCTCTTGTTAAATCAAGATTATTGCTTCCGATATTGGCAATATCTCAATTTAAGTTAACTCAATTTGACTGTCATCACCAATCATAAACCGCAGAGCTTTTGGACGAGCCGGTGCATTGGTGAGTTGAGCTCGCTGCCCGATCACGCTGTCAACAATTCGCTGGTGAATGCCAACTATTTTCGCCCCTTGCAATATTACACTGTGTTCGATATCAGCATCAATCATCGTCACGCGATCGGCAATACTGCTGTAAGGCCCGATAAAGCAATTTTCAATGCGGCAATTTTCCCCAATTACCACCGGCCCGCGAACTGTAGAATTAATGATTTCCGTTCCTTCTCCTATTTGCACTCGTCCGATAATTTGACTTTTCGCATCTACTTTTAATTCAGTTGAAGCTACGATACGGCTATCTAAAATGATTTGGTTTGCACTCAGCAAATCATCTTTTTTCCCCGTATCCAGCCACCAACCCTCTAGATTGCAGGCTTCTACGTGTTTTTCCTGATTGATGAGCTGTTGAATGGCATCGGTAATTTCGAGTTCGCCCCGGGCAGAGGGTTGAATTTGATCGATCGCCTCGTGGATAGTAGGAGCAAAAAAGTAAATTCCCACCAGTGCTAAATTTGACGGCGGAACCTTGGGCTTTTCTACTAACTGCAAAACTCTGCCTTTCTCATCAACTTTTGCCACACCGAAAGCAGAGGGATTGGGAACTGGACGCAGCAAAATCAGAGCGTCTAGTTTCTGCTTGTTAAAAATCTCTAAAAACGGATCTAACTGATTTTCAATTAAGTTATCTCCCAAATACATAATAAACGGAGAATCGCCCAAAAACGGTCTGGCAACTTTTACCGCGTGAGCGAGCCCTGCCGGCTCTGCTTGCAAGATATAAGTAATTTTCGCACCGAAGCGAGATCCATCTCCTGTTTTCGTCTTCACCTCTTCCCCGGTTTCGGGACTAATAATAATCCCAATATCCGTAATCCCAGCCGCCACAATTCCTTCTATTCCGTACCACAGGATCGGCTTATTTGCTACAGGAACCAACTGCTTAGCACCCGTATAGGTGAGGGGACGCAAGCGTGTTCCTTTACCGCCAGAGAGGATGAGTGCTTTCATTGGGTGAACTCTGAGTTATCCTTTAGGGTTTGCGGTGCTGGCAACTATTGCCTGCACTTGTTCGCTCTCGTTGATTTTAAACTACCGCTACCCCGCTGGCAATAGTTGCCGTGTCTTCTGATACAAATAATTTATTTTGCTCATACTTTTATAGGGCGGGACGCAGAGAGTGTCAATCGATTTTAGATTTGAGATTTTAGATTTTAGATTAAAGAATTGAAGCCTTGACCCCACGGATAAATTCGGGGGCTCCTTTATCGGATACAGGTTTTTTATTTCTGGGTCCTGAGTCTGCTTTCGGAATGAATCACGTGGCGGGTATCCTGGATGCTTTCGGTCAGAAAGGGGGTTTCTTGCTGCTGGAAGCAGTTAAAAGCTAAGGTTTTTTGTCAACAAACCCCCTTTCTCAAGGTTGCGAGTGCGCCAGTCCCGATTTAATTGCGTACCCTTTTAATAGCGGCCATATCGGGCAATCAACTGACTACCACTATTGTTTTGATTTGTCAACCAAGCCCACATCTGATCGCCCAGACAAAAATGCCACCATTCGTTAGGATGTTGCTGAAAACCCGCAGCTATCATCGCATCTTTTAAGATTTGCCTGCGACGGTGATATTCCTGTTTTTGCGGCTCCTTGCTATTACAAAAATAATCGGGATAAGAACGTTCTGATATTTCATCAATCGGAGAGCCCATATCAATTTGCCGATTATTTTCATCCACTAAAGTTATATCTAAAGCTGCACCTGTACTGTGAGGGGGAGGCGTCGCGCGATCGAGGCTGGGTAGTGCCCAAAATTGATATACGTGTTCTATAATCACTTGGCGTTTGTCTTCGGGAACCGGAAATTCGCAGCCTTGAGCTATGGCAATTTGATTAAAAGTATAATCTACCATAAATTGCTGCACTTCCACCGGCCGATAAGCGTCAAATATCAGAATTTTCCAATTTTGATGATTTTGCTGTAGCTGGGTTTGAGCGGCGATTAAACTATCTACAACTCCTTGCCGCAAATAGTAAGGGGAATCTGCTTTGCTGTTGTGATAGGGTGCACCCAACTTTTGATAAGGGTGCGGCATTTCAAAGACAAAATGTTCGGTTGGAATTGGGACTAAAGGTTCGCCGCATTCGTCGATCGCTATTTGGTGATATGGTTTCATATCAAGGTGTTATCCTAGTTTATGATTACTGATGAACTACAATACTCGGTATATGTTTTTCACTTGAGTCAGCCGCGCGGCAAATAGCAAAGCAGCTAGAATATCCTCATGTTCTAAATCGTCATAGTCATCTATAATTTCTTTAGCATTCATACCAGAACTGAGTAATCCAAGAATGAACTCTACTGGATATCGGAGACCGCGAATACAGGGTTTTCCGTGGCAGATATTGGGATCGAGTGTGATGCGCTGCCAAAGCGGGTTTTCCATATTTTAGGAGCCAATATTAAATATATCCTAGCCTAAAGAGCGTAGCTTTCGATCGGTTTGTAGTAAGGACTTTAGTGCTTTCAATCTCCACCTAAAGTCCTAAAGTCCTTACTATAAAAAATCCTAACTTTGGCGGTAAGCAAGTACCGCATAAAATGGATCGCCGCTTGGTATTCGCAGCATTTGCATAAAACTCGGCAAGTTAGGCTTGCGAACTATTACTTCCGGCTTGCTAAATCCGGGTATATTTGCTCCTTTGACAGAATCAAAGTAGCCCTTGACTAATTCTACCCGATCGCCCTCCGAACCTTCCCGCCAAGCCACGATCGCCTTTTGATAAAACATCCGGTTGGAAAAGCTCATAATTGCTACGCCACCAGGCTTTAAAATCCGGTGAATCTCGGCAAAAACCGCATCCGGGTGCTGCAAATACTGTACCGAAACGCAGTTGACAACCGCGTCAAACTCTGAATCCGGCAGTGGCAATTTGGGATTTGCGTTCAAATTCTGCACAAAATAATGATTCAGTCTGCGATTCTTTGCCAACTCGTCTTCATTCATGCCGTGCCCTTCAACATGGGCAAATTGCATCTCGTCGGGCAAGTGAGAAACCCAACTGCTCATCATATCAAAAATCCGAGTATTCGGTTTCAGCCGTTCCCGATATAAATCGGTTAGTTGCTGAATAAATCCATCGTCTACGTGCGTTACAAACCGGGGATTGGAATAGAACAAATTGTCGTCGGTGTCGTCTAACTTGGTGCGTTGGTCGGGTGGAAGCAACATAAATTCCGATCGCGAACTAGATTTACTCTTTCTAGTTTAAGAACAATAAGAATTGTTAACATATCCGGCAGAGGGCGGATTCCCGGTTTTAGCGTAGCAGTTGATCGCCAAAAAACCGACTTGCACCCTTTGGGCTTGTGGCAAGAAGACGGTTTGCCGACTTCCAGCATTGGCGACAAACTGCAACAGGTAGGCGGGAGGCTGACAGGCGCGATCGATCGCATGGAAGAAACAGGCCTAGTCCGCCGCGATAGAGACACGCGCATTTGGCGCATTTGGCTGACAGACTCCGGCATACAACAGAGCGGGAAAGACAACGCACAGAGCAAGAGCGACTGGCGAAGGAGCAAGAGCGACTGGCGAAGGAGCAAGTCCAGCAACGTGTAGAACGCTTAGAGGAAATGCTGCGATCGCAAGGTATCGATATTAGGACGTTCCGGTGCAGCGCGGTTGTTATGTCGCGGTTGCTACAATTCAATACCCTTTATGCGATTGTAGTTGTTAATCCACGCAATAATATCATTATAGATTTTGCCTTCTAGATGCCAGCGATGACGTTCAATGAGCGATCTTGCGTCTTTCGTAAAGTCAGTGGTAGTAACAAGAAGAGCTTTAGTTGCTGAGTTGTCAGCCTTTACCCCCAACAGTTCACGAACAGTAGAAACAGTCACGGGATTTCCTGGATCTGGGCGCTTACATTCAATTAGATACCGCAGATTGATCGAATCAACATTTTTGACTGCAATTATGTCCTTGCCACCATCTCGTGTCTGCCCAGTTAACTCAACATCGTACCCAAAACCGTGAAACAATTCAGCAATGAATTCTTCAAAGCGCCGCCTCTCGATCGTTTGTAAAATCTTGGGATGACGAGCAATCTCACGCATTAATTGTTCAGAAATAAAATTAGCGATCGTGATAATTGTATTTGATTGGTCGTCCTCAAAGTCTGCATAAGTAGTATGTGGAACGAAGCCAACATCAAAAGTATAATGGGGTTCTAGATACCAACCATCTGGCTCGCCAAGAATAATCTCAGGTTCAGAAGTATCCCAATTTCCATCATATTTGACGAACGTAACACCACCACAAGAGAGATAAAAGCCCCAATTATATGAACCTGACTCCCACATAACACGCCATAATCGATCGAGACCAATATCATGGGATTGCTTGGGGGAGAGAAGGACACATTCTGCATTGGGATCCTGGCCCCAAGACTTTGCTTTTTCGCAAACAAACGAAAAGAGCTTCTCCTTTGCAGAGAGCAGATCGTACTTAGATAAGTCAAGCTTGGGCGTGTATGGCATTGCAGCTTATTAAAATTTTTCAAGGTCTAAAGCTGAAATTTAGTTGAGAACGACAATGAGCTTTAAAACTACAGCGAGCTGATAACTCTACTTTAACTGCGATCGCAACTTCACTCTTACTCTCAATACATATCAACCCATAAAAACATTATTGCCAACAAAACAACTCTATGGTATACTAGAAGATTGTGAATATTAATCAAAAGTAAAGTAACAAGCCGGGAGAAATCAAAATGACACAGCAAACCCTGCACGGAACCAGCCGCAAAAGAAAAAGAACATCCGGTTTTCGCGCCAGAATGCGTACCGCAACCGGTCGATTGGTAATCAAAGCTCGCCGCAGCAAAGGTCGCCACCGCCTCGCAGTCTAGCACTGCATCCAGGTTGAGAAGCCTCAACGATCGCCCTACGCCATGTTGCCCGATACAAACCGACTTAAGCACCGAAAAGACTTCAACGCCGTATACCGCAAGGGAATGCGCCGTAACTCGGCTCATTTCAGCTTAAGAGCTCTGCGTAAACCAAAAAGCGTCGAATTAAGCAAACCGACAGCCGAGAAATCCTTGCAGCCGACTCGCACAGGCATTTCCATCAGCCTGAAAGTCAGCAAACGCGCTGTAGTTCGCAACCGGATTAAGCGTCAGATTCGGGCAGCTTTGCGACAGCTATTGCCCCGATTAAAATTCGGGTGGGATTTAGTAATTGTCGTGCGTCCGATCGCACAAGAGTGCAATTATGCAGAAATTCTGCAAGAATTAGAGCAGTTGTTGGTAGAAGCCGAGGTACTAGATGGGAATTCGAGAGGAAGTATATTATGAAGGCGGCCCCGCGCCCGGAGACTTGATCCTCAATTTACTCCTGGGGCTGACTGTGGTGGGAATCCCCCTAGCAGTAGGAGCAATTGTCCGGGCTCTGTGGCTGCGGTATCGGATCACGAGCCGCCGAGTGTCCGTAACTAGCGGTTGGATGGGGGGCGAACAGACAGACGTTATCTACTCAGATATAGTCAAAATCGTCACAGTACCTCGCGGTTTCGGGACTTACGGAGACATGGTGCTCACCATGAAAAATGGCAGTCGCTTGGAACTCAGAGCTATGCCGAAATTTCGAGCAATGTATGACTACATTAACGAAAAACTGCCCATAGCCGCTCAAAAAGCAAACGCGGCCCAAGCTAAATAAGCGAACCGCTTCGCCCTCAAATCAGGGTAAAGTGAGTGCGAGTATTAGCAAACTCATTAAAACAAACCCGCAGACCGGGCGGTCGATCGACGGGCAATGTCCTAAGATAGAGACAAAACCCTGAAAAATGAGGCGGCTCGCCTTCAGCGGGTAAAAATAGTTCTCAACAGCAAACATAGAGCACCTAAATTAACTCAAAGCGAATGGATTTCGGTATCTCGTTTCTCTCCAACAACCTCATGCTCCCGATCCTAGATTTTTTCTACGGGATCGTGCCAAGCTACGGTTTAGCGATCGTAGCACTGACGCTCGTGATTCGCTTTGCTCTTTATCCTCTCAACGCAGGCTCTCTTCGCAATATGCGGCGCATGAAAGTAGCGCAGCCATTGATGAAAGAGCGAGTAGATCAAATTCAAAAACTCTATAAAGACAATCCTGCCAAACAGCAGGAGGAAATGAGCAAAGTATACAAAGAATTTGGTAATCCTCTAGCAGGATGCTTCCCCTTGGTGCTGCAAATGCCAGTGCTGTTTGCACTGTTTGCAACGCTCAGGGGTTCGCCGTTTTCTGACATAAATTACAGCGTCAACGTTCAAGTTTTGCCCAAAGAGCAAATCGAAACTGTTCAACCGCAAGCTTTTGCTACACCGCCCCAAAATATTTACGTCACAGGTACTTTTCATGCTCCTGTTGTGGGCGTAATTCCAGGCGGCGACAAACTCGCAGTCGGCGACACAACCAAGATTAATTTTCAAACCCCAGAGGGCAAACCTCTCAAAGTTTTAGCTGCTGAAAATAAGAGCGAAATCGAATTTGAACCCGGCTGGAAAGTCATCAAAGGCGAAGATCTGATAAAGGTAGATGAACAGGGAAACATCACGGCATTAGCGCCCGGTGAAGCCACAGTTCAAGGCACAATCCCCGGATTGGCTAGTAACAAAGGATTCCTGTTTATTGAAGCTCTAGGTCGCGTTGGCGCGATCGACTCAGACGGTACAATCCACTGGGATATTTTGGTAATGATCCTGGGCTTCGGCATCAGTTTGTATATCAACCAAACCCTTTCAGGACAAGCACAAGGGCCAAACGACAACCCCCAACAGGCTACAGTCAACAAACTGACGCCAGTCATATTTTCAGGGATGTTTTTGTTCTTCCCGCTGCCCGCAGGCGTGTTGATGTATATGCTGATTGCTAACATCTTCCAAACAGTTCAATCGTTTATTTTGTCGCGAGAACCGCTGCCAGAAAACCTGCAAAAAATAGTGGACGAAGCAGAGGCGAAAACCCAAAAAGAACAAGGATTAGATGCACTTCCATTTGAACCCAAGCGTTCTAAGAAAAAGGCTTGATTTTAACAACAATGAAAGACTCTCAAATGCAGCGCGGACAGGCATGGTTAGAAGAATTGCTACAACTGTCCGCAATTCCTTCCAAAGTGGTATGCGAACAACGAGAAGATTGCTATTGGATGACAATAGATGAAAGCAATCTGACTAAAGAACAAGTTGCAATCTTAGTCGGGCCAAACGGTAATGTAATAGATGCCATTCAGTACCTCTGTAATACGGTTCAGAATATAGGTCAGGAAGTAGAGGAGTCAATTCCTTATACAGTTGAACTAAATGGCTATCGCATCCGCCGCCAAGAGGAATTGCGCTCGATGGCAGAGTACGCAGCAGATCAAGCCCGATCGACGGGAGTTGAATTTGAACTCAAATCGCTGTCTTCGGCAGAACGCCGTCAAGTCCACAGCTTTTTGAGCGAATGTGAGGATATAGAAACTTACAGTCAAGGACAAGAACCCGATCGGCGTTTGGTAGTGCGGCTGCGCTGACGGTAAATCAGGAAGAAGGAAGAAGGAAGAAGGAAGAAGTTAAAAATTAACTATTCCTTTTGACCTTTGAATTCAAGAAGTAGGAAGGCAAAAGATTATGGAGAGAATTTATATCCCTCATCTACTCACAAAAACTGAGCGGAAAGAGGTCATTGATTTTGAAGAATTTATCCCCGATTTAGAAACTCTTACTCCGGTGCGAGGGCGACTGCAAGTGACTCACCAGGGGAATTATCTTGAGGTGAAGGCCAAAGCAGAAACAATAGTTACTCTCACCTGCCACAGATGCTTGAAACAATACAATCATCGTTTGGCACTTAACTCCTCGGAACTAATCTGGCTCGAAGAAACAGCAAATCAAACAGATTCCAGTTCAGCAGAAATAGAAGTTGCTTTAGAAGATTTGGTGGAAAATTTGTCCCCAGGTGGCTATTTCTCTCCGGGCGATTGGGTGTACGAGCAAATGTGTTTGGAACTGCCGCACAAACAGATATGCGATACTGAATGTCCGGGAATTTCTTTAACTGATGATGCAAATACAGAAAGCTCAGAAACAATCTCAGACAGTCGCTGGGCGTCTCTGGAAGCACTTAAACGGCAATTGCCTTAGTCAGTTGGCAGTGGGCAGTTGGCAGTGGGCAGTTGGCATTAGCTAATAAGAAATAACAAAGAACAAATAACAAATAACCACTGACAACTAACAACTAACAACTAACCACTGACAACTGACTAATGACTATTTTTAGCGACGAGTTTGAACTACTGCTGCGATCGCGCTACCCCCTGATTTACATTCCCACACGGGAAGAAGAGCGCGTAGAATCGGCGATCGCCCAATGCGCCAAAAAACAGGGTTCTCGCGCTGTCTACATCTGGGATTTTGTTGATGGCTACCAAGGCAATCCCAACGATACCGGTTTTGGCAAGCGCAATCCGCTGCAAGCTTTGGAATTTCTCGAAAAATTACCCGCCACCGCGCCGGCAATTTTTATTCTGCGCGACTTTCAGCGGTTTTTGGAAGATGTCTCGATTTCCCGCAAACTGCGGAATTTGGCGAGACTCCTCAAATCTGTACCCAAAAATATTGTCATCGTATCTCCTATAGTTTCGATCCCAGAAGACCTCAGCGAAGTGATGACTGTTTTGGAGTTTCCCCTGCCTGCGGCGGCGGAAATCAAAATTGAGGTGGAAAGACTGTTAGGGGCTACCGGACAAGCGATTGAAGGGCGTTTGCTGGATGAAATGGTGCGCTCCTGTCAAGGGCTGTCGATCGAACGAATCCGCCGAGTTTTGGCAAAGGCGATCGCCACCAGAGGCGAACTCCATTCCGACGACGCGGAACTGATTTTAGAAGAAAAGCGCCAAACAATTCGCCAAACTCAAATTCTGGATTTTTACCCAGCCCGCGAAAATATCTCCGATATCGGCGGTTTGGACAATCTCAAAGAATGGCTGCTGCGGCGCGGCGGTGCTTTTTCCGATCGAGCCCGCCAATACGGTTTGCCGCATCCCAGAGGTTTATTGTTAGTCGGAATTCAAGGAACCGGAAAATCCTTAACAGCAAAGGCGATCGCCCACCACTGGCATTTGCCTTTACTTCGCTTGGATGTCGGGCGTTTGTTTGCCGGATTAGTCGGAGAATCGGAATCCCGCACCAGGCAAATGATTCAGCTAGCCGAAGCTTTGGCCCCCTGCGTGCTGTGGATTGACGAGATTGACAAAGCTTTTGCGGGATTGGACGGTAAAGGGGATTCCGGGACAACCAGCCGGGTGTTCGGGACTTTTATTACTTGGTTGGCAGAAAAAACTTCGCCGGTGTTTGTGGTAGCAACAGCCAACAACATCCAGTCTTTGCCGCCAGAAATGCTGAGAAAAGGCAGGTTTGACGAAATATTTTTTGTGGGTTTGCCCAGCCAGGAGGAACGGCGGGCGATTTTTGAGGTACATTTGTTGCGGTTGCGATCGCACAGCATCAAAAATTACGATTTAGAGCGCTTGGCTTACGAAACTCCCGATTTTTCAGGGGCTGAAATCGAGCAAACTTTGATTGAAGCCATGCACATTGGGTTTAGCCAAAATCGAGACTTTACGACAGATGATATTTTAGAATCAGCTAGTCAGATGGTGCCCTTAGCAAGAACAGCTCAAGAACAAATCCAGTTTCTCCAAGATTGGGCCGCTGCCGGGAAAGCTCGCCTTGCTTCTAGATACGGCAGTCTGAGCCGCCGGATTCAAGGTTAAGCTTTTGAAGTCAGTAGTCAGTAGTTAGTAGCCAGTTGTCAGTTGGCAGCTACCAGATTTTACTCAACATTCAGCAGTCAACACTCAACAATCAACTTTCTTCCTTCTTCCTTCTGCCTTCTGCCTGACATCCGTTACATCCGTTACACAATCCGTTGCCGAACTTCCTTCATTTGCGGTTTTATGAACAGTGTATATAGCGTTTTCAAATTTTTAGTGGGTTTTCTGCTAGCGATCGTCCTGATGGCAGGTGCTAGCGTGGCGGCTGCACTTTACTTTGCGGCTAAGCTAACTACTATCCCCGAAAAACCTGTTTTTTCCAACGACAAAACAGCAGTTCAGGTTGCGGGCGCTGCGCCGAAGTCAACAGCCCAGGCTAGCCCTGTTTCTACATCTAGCGATGCCCCGTCTCCCAAACCGCTGGAACCGGGAGCTTACCGCGCGATGGTGACTCAGCCGATCGGCTTAATTCTCCGGGATACTGGTAGCCGAGACTCGAACCGCATTGGCGGTGTTGGTTACAAGGAAAGAGTCGTAGTTTTGGAAGAGTCGCCCGACAAAGAGTGGCAGCGAATTCGGATTGAGGATGGCAATCGCGAAGGTTGGGTCAAAGGCGGCAATACTGAAAGAATTGAGGGCGAATAAAACTTAGATAGTAATTAGACAAAAAATATAGCCTTTCTCAGTAACATGAGGTGCTCATAGGGCATCGGGCATCCGGCATTGGCCAAACAGGGCATTGGCCAAACAGGGCATCGGGCATCGGACTCGCCCCCATACCTCACAACCCTTGAGAACCGCTATATACTCATCTCATTGTGAGGGCAGCGAAGCAATCGCAGTGTGAAAATTGTTCACCAACGCCGGGTTTTTTCCTGTCTATTGTTGCCCATAGCGATATACACATTTGTAACACAAAGTCAAGTTAAATTTATTTACGATATTTGAGATGGCAGTTTTATGCGCTGAGACTGCGGGTGCGATCGCCCCCTGCAAAATCCTGAATTTGACATAAAAGCCCAGCAGACAAAAGGTTTCAATAGCTAAAAGTCAACAGAAAAACTTGAACAAACATAAGTAAAACTTATGTTGTTCAGGAGAGTATGTTAAGAAAATTAGCAAAATTTTAAGGTTAGTTGCAAAACCCAGGCTGTTGTCACTGGCGCAGAGGCAAGAATGGTAGCTTGGATAACAAGATGTAAGTTTTCAGCTTAACAGCTACCAACAATAAAAAATATGTACGACAAACGTCCCGATCGAGATTTGGCGACTGCTGCTGTTACTGCAGCTTTGGGAGCTGGGGTCGTTACCTCTTTTGCGGTGAGCAGAGGCCAAAACCCGCTAGTAGCCATCGCAATTACTATTTTTGCAGCGGGAGTAGCTGTAATTTGCGATCGGTTCGGCTTAATTTAAGCGATCGTCGATTTTTTAATACACAGTCAACTTACGAGATGTTACACCATTCTCACTAAGCTTTTTATGAACAGGCAAGAAGCCTATTCCACAAGAAAATTCACTCTTTGTGGAACAGGCATCTTGCCTGTTCTTAAGAATGATGCAAGATGTGAGCTTATCAAAAAATCCCCGTTCTATTTGCAACTAGCAAAAGTGGGGATTTTTAGTGGCTAGTTTTTTGGTTAATCAGCGGTACTTTCCTAGACGCACTCGCCACATGAAGAAGCCGCGTTTCTTAACAAAAAACCTGCGATTTCAGACTCTTTACCAGACAAGAAATTAAGGTGATGACAACCTGCGCCCAAGTCTTGTGGTAATTTCTGCGGCAGCCCGATAAAATATTAGCCAGCACTACCCCAGAACTTAGGAATGAGAATTAAATAACTTAGAATGCGTGATGGTTCTTGTGGGATGGGCGTCCCGCCCGCCCTTTCTGGACGGGCGGGACGCCCATCCCACTTTCAAGAGTGTAAATTATTTAATTCGCGATCCTTATTGTCTTTTGGCATTAAAGGCTAAGATTATGCCTGCAAACTTTTTTGCTGAGTCTCGCGTCTCTAGAAGCAGCGATGCTATCTTAGTTGTTACCTGTAATTATTATTGACGGTAAATTTTTTAGAAAAACGGGTGCTTCGCGCTTTCCAGGTAGAACTTAGCGTTGATAGAATCCAAGCCAAGCGTGCCAAAAATCATTTTTGGCAGTTTGCTCACACAACCCACCCACAATTTCACACTAAAAAATTATGGAATCCCTTGCTTACCTCGAACTTGCTCTTGTTTGCGAAGCACCCGCAGAGTCGAAAATTTTTGATGAGCCCAATTGGCAAAACCTATCGAGTCAGACTTACGTCCGTTTGCTGTCTCTGGCTTTGATGCTGTCGGTTTTGAGTGCAGCCGGTGCGGCTTTTGCTCAAATAGATCCGGGATATCCCAATGTGCGAGCGATTCAAGACAGGTTGCGGGAACTCGGTTATTTTCCCAGATCATCGACAGGTCAACTCGGCCCGGTTACTAAACAGGCGCTGACTAACTTTCAGCGAGACTATCAACTGTCGCTGACTGGTAGGCCCGATCGAGCTACTGTGATAGCACTCAACAGTTTTGCCGGGGATGACGATCGACCTTTTAATACCTCTTTGACAACATACTATACAAATTATCGGGAGCTGCGTTTTGGAGACGCGGGTGCAGATGTTTCGGCACTCCAGCGCAGGTTGCAGCAGCTAGGCTACTTCAGCGCCCATCCCACAGGGAGTTTTCGCGAAGTTACTCAAAATGCGGTTAGATACTTCCAGCGAATTAATCGACTGCGGGTAACTGGAGTTGCCGATAGACAAACTTTAGCTTTGCTGTTTGGTTCCACCCGGCCGGTTCCCCCCGTGACGCTTCCAGGGAATATTTCGGGAAATGGCGGTTGCAAGGGGCTGCGGTTTGGGGACAGAGGGGCGACGGTAGACTTGATCCAGCGGCAATTAAAAGCTTTGGGCTATTTTGAAGGCGGCGTTGACGGCAAGTTTCGCGAACGCACTCTCTACGCTGTGACTCGTTTTCAGCAAGATTACAATCTCGTTTCTGACGGCTGCGCTGACACTGCTACTTTGACTGCTATCGATGCCCAGATGAGGCAAGCTGAAATTACCTCGTGGACTGAGGAAGATGACCAACAGAGTAATGCCGGAGATTTTCTGGAGTTGGGCGACAGAGGCCGACAAGTAGAATTTGTGCAGCGGCGGCTGCAAGAATTGGGTTATTACAGGAGCCAGATTCACGGTTGGTTCGATCGACCAACTCAAGCAGCTTTGATCCGCTTTCAGAGAGATAGCGGGCTGTTCGGGACTGGAAGGGTCGATCGCAGCACTCGATCGGCTTTGCGGCAAGGCAACAGGCAGGCAGCAGCGCCTCTGCCGCAAATTGCCGCTGGTCTGCGACGGGGCGATACTGGGCCTGCTGTCCGACAACTTCAGTCTGCGCTCAGAAGTCTGGGCAAAAACCCCGGCCCGGTGAACGGAGTATTTGGAGCCGAGACCGAGTTTGCGGTGCTGTCGTTTCAGCAGGAACGCAATTTGTCACCGGCGACGGGTATTGCCACTCCGGCGACTTTGGCTGCGCTCCAAAACGGATTAGCTGGGCGGCTAGCTGTTCCTGCTGTTCCAATTAGCAGCAGTTTCAACTCTCGATCGAGCATTCAGCAATTACAAAGGCGGCTGCAAGACCTCGGCTTTTACACAGGCTCGATCAGCGGAGTTTTTGATGGTTCGACGAGAGACGCCCTCGATCGAGCTCAGCGCAGCTACGGGGTTAGCAGCGACGATTTGTTGAGCCAAACTTTTTAGCCCCTGGCTTGCGGACGCTACATCAAAGAAATCGGGTTTCTTGTTTCCGACTCATAAAAAATACTCGGTAAGTGGGAAACTCAGTGGCTTCAGCCCGCTCGTGGAAAACGACACGGCGATTTCAATCGCCTTGAATCCCCTTGCGGGGTTAGAGGGGTATGGTTGCCCCTCTATGGAGATATGGTTGTCTCCGAGTCCCTTTCGGGTAATGTTAGCTTCGCCAAGGTTATAAGAGCTTTTTAAACCTGCAACACTTTCTCAGTGACTTTAAGACTGTTTAATTGCAGATGACAGAGCGGAAAACTAGCTTCGCATTCGCCGGTGTCGTGACTCAAATAACGTAGTCAGTTAAGACTTAAGCTGGTCAGAATAGCTTGTAATTTCTTACAAGCTCAGTGGCTTTAGCCCTGAGTTCCTGACTCCTGAAATGATGTATTTTTCTTAAGAAACCCGGTTTCTGCGTAACTCTGATCGCACTTGGGCTACCGATTTTTGTTAAAACTTGTAACAAGTCGTACTTGAAATGCGAAAATAGTGTAAGGTCACTCGATTGAATCCGGTGCGGTGCTGCCGTTCTGGGCGATCGACCTGGGACAAGACCAATTGCTAGAAACCAAAGACGGCCATCCCATCCGCAAAGCTTCGTGGCACACCGTATGAATGGTTAGCTGGCAGTCTAGCAGGTGCAACCCAGACTTTTCAGCTTGCTTCATGCCAATTTTCAAAATCGAATCGTTGTTAAATTCGATCGTTCTGTTGCACTGAACGCAGACTAGGTGGTGGTGGTGATGCGGGTAAGGCTGGTTTATTTCATAGTGTTTGTGACCTTCTGCTAGTTCGAGTTCGCGGAGGAGGCTCATCCTTGCCATTAACTTTAAAGTTCGGTAAATGGTGGACAAGCTAATGTTTTCGCCGCGATTTTTTAACAAAGTGTACAAATCCTCGGCACTCAGGTGATTGCCTTTGGGGAGGTTCTGAAACACGTGCAAGATGGTTTCCCGTTGGGGAGTCATCCGCCAGCCTTTGTCATTGAGTTCGGATTTGAATGAGGACGCGGTATAAAGTGCCATAGTGACCCTCTCAAGAAAGTCTGCCTATTGACAATAATACACAACGATCGAGATATTTTGCAAATATCGCAGCTTATTGAAAAAAGGTTGAGGAAAAAATTTGGTTTTTGATATTGTTTGACTTTTAACCAGTTTTATGAGTGATCTCAAATCCGGTAGCATCGGAATTATTCATCTCTGTATTCTCTCCCTCTGCGTTCTCTGCGCCCTCTGCGGTTAAATCATTCCGATACAACCGGAAACGATATGAAAGCATCCAGGATACAAGCCCCCGGATTCATCCGTGGGGTCAATACTTCAATTCTTTAATCTAAAATCTAAAATCTAAAATCGATTGACTTGCAGCAGAGGACAGAGAAGTGGTTGAGAAGTAAATATTGTTACTTCTGCCGAATGCCTCATGCCTTCTGCACAAGTGCCAGATGCCTTGCTCCCTGATTAATCGCGCTGACTGACCGTCCCAATTTAAGTCAAAGACTCCAGATAGTCGCGGACGCGGTTGCGACGCTTAGGTTGGCGGAGTTTTTGCAAAGCTTTGGCTTCAATTTGGCGGACACGCTCGCGGGACAAGTCGAGGGCACGACCGATTTCTGCCAGCGAATAGGGGTGTCCGTCACCCAAACCAAAGCGCATCAGAATTACATCTCGCTCGCGGCTGGTCAAATCTGCCAGCAGTTGCTGCAAGTCGCGGTGCAGAGCTTCTCGCATCAGCATTTCTTCTGGGGAGATGCTGTCGGTTTCGAGCAAGTCGCCCAACTCTGTATCTTTTTCGTTGCCCACTTTAGTTTCCAAAGAAACCGAACGGGGGACTCGCAGCAAAACTTCTCGGACTTGGGGCGCTGTCATGTCCAACTCGACAGCGATGTCTTCGATCGTAGCTGTCCGACCTTTTTCTTGAGAAATTTTGCGCTGGGCTTTTTTGATTTTGTTCAGTTTTTCGGTGATGTGGACGGGGAGGCGAATGGTGCGGCTTTGAGTGGCGATCGCCCGCGTAATTCCCTGCCGAATCCACCAGTAGGCATAGGTGCTAAACCGATAGCCCCGCGTCGGGTCAAACTTTTCTACAGCTCGCTCCAGTCCGAGAGTACCTTCTTGTATTAAGTCGAGCAATTCTAAACCGCGATTTTGATATTTTTTCGCCACCGAAACCACTAGGCGCAGGTTCGCCTTAATCATGTGGTCTTTAGCTTCGACGCCTTCAGCTTGAATTCTTTCGATCGCCTCCACCGTCATTTCTGCTAACTCGGCCCACTGGCGCTTGCCTTCGGACATAATTCGCTTGAGTTCTGGCACGTCACCGACACCGGCGGTTAATGCCCAGCGTTCCAGGGAAGGTTTATGTCCCAATTGTGCGGACAAGCGATCGCGCACTTCAATTAAATGCACGAAGCGTCCAATTAGTCCTTCTTCCTGGGAGGCGACGGTGTTGCGTAATTCCAGCAATTTGATATAGCGCTGAACTTTTTGAGCTTCCGAGACTTCTTCGTCTCTACCCAAGAGACGAACCCGACCTATTTCTTGGAGGTACAGGCGCACTAAATCTGTAGTGCGACGGTTGGCATTTTTTTGCAATTTGGCTGCTGGGTCTGCATCTTCTGTCTCTGCTGGGTCTTGGTCGAGCAGTTCGTCTCCAGCTTCTTCAGCATCTTCATCCAACACATCACCTTGCAAGGGATTGACTTGCAGTTGTTCGTCGAATTCAGCTTCAGCGTAAAAAGAGGTGGCTGGCATAGTGATTTTCTCAGTTGCTCCGGTGAAAAGATGCTACGCTTAGCGGTTATTTATAATTAAGATGCCCATTTGGTTAAGACGAAGCATCACCGCTTTGTGTTTCTTTAGTAACTTTTCTGACTTTTCTGCTGTTGTTCGATCGAACTTTTGCTGCCCCACTTGTTTTACCAAGATTCTGGAAAACGCTAAGAACTTTCTGATGTAACAGGTTGAAGGCCCGAAAAGTGTGCTTTACTTCTTTGTTTATGTAGCTAGTATAGATAGTGACTGGCTAGAAACAAGTGACGTTAGTCAGAAGTTAAGTTAATCTTCATCACCGATAAGCTGGTTCCCGATCACTTCGGAAAATTAGCCATTTTTTTAATAAAACTTTATATAACTCGGCGCTGTGGATTAAATACGCTGCCGTGAGCGCGGGAGTTTAATCCATTATAGAATATGGGTTTCAGAGTGGCTAGAGTCCCCAGTACCGAGTTATTGGCTGACGCAAAAACCGGGTTTCTCGATGTCTTTTGCGTAAGTCATGAGTTTGAGGGGGCGATCGACCGATAATTGTTTTGCTATTGGCGGCTGCTTCGGGCTTAACATCAGGCCCAGCACACCGGCATCTGAAACCGGGTTTTTTGCCCTGGGCCTGCATATAAAGCGCAAGTTTTTCCTCGCTGTTACCCGGTTGATCGGGTTTTAGTGAGAATGGTGCGATCCTCTTCGAGGGCTTCGCTAACGCGCGCGAGTCATTGGTAACAAGTTAAGCTAAGAAAGCATTGTCAATCAGCAATTATGCTCAACATTTACTCGGATTTTGGGCATAAAACTGAGATTTGGGCGATCGAGGAATCATGCCTCCCATGATATTTATATTTACTCCCTCTCAAATCGTAAATTTTCCACTCCTAAAAAAGCAGTTTTTTTTGAGTAATATTACTGATTGACAAATGCAGTTAAGTCTTAACTTGTCACCAATGGGCGCGAGTCAACTCAAATTAAAATTGCTAGCGGGGGTAAAGTTTCATCAGTTCCCTCACCTGTTCGGCGTGATAGGAACTGCGAGTTAAGGGAGAAGCGACAACTTGCAAGAATCCCAAAGATTCGCCAAACTTTCTCCAAGCATCAAACTGTTCTGGAGGCACAAAGTTTTCGACGTTCAAGTGCTTTTGAGTCGGTTGCAGGTACTGTCCAACTGTTAAAATATCGCAGCCGACAGCCCGTAAGTCCTGCATCGCCTCCCGAATTTCGGCGTCTGTTTCTCCGAGTCCCACCATGATGCCGGATTTGGTGTAAACCCCAGGTGCGAGTTCGCGACTTCGCTGCAATAGTTCCAAGGTGCGATCGTACTTTCCTTGCGGCCGCACCTTGCGGTAAAGTCGCTTTACGGTTTCGGTATTGTGGTTGAGTACCTCTGGGCGGGCTGCGAGAATAATTTCTAAAGCTTGCCAGTTGCCACACAAGTCGGGAATCAAAACTTCTATAGTTGTATCGGGCATCGCCGATCGCACTGCTTGAATGCACTCGACAAACTGAGACGCGCCCCCATCCGGCAAATCGTCCCGGTTGACAGAGGTAATCACGACGTGGTTGAGTTTGAGTCGCTGCACTGCTTGCGCCAATCTTTGGGGTTCTGTGGGATCTAAAGGTTGGGGCTTTTTCTCAAAATCGATGTCGCAGTAAGGACAGGCGCGGGTACAAGCCGGGCCCATAATCAAAAATGTCGCAGTACCTGCGTTGAAGCATTCGCCGATGTTCGGACACGACGCCTCCTCGCAAACCGTATTCAGGGATAAATCCCGCAAAATTTCTTTGACGTTGCCGACGCGCTCCCACTGAGGGGCTTTAACTCGCAACCACTGGGGCTTAACTGTCACGTCTGTCTCCGCCTGAGTAGTGTTTTACAAATAATTATATACGAGGTTGCTAAATTTTTACTTGAATGTGATAAGCTTAAAATCTAGTGACTAATTTCGGGATGTAGCGCAGCTTGGTAGCGCACCTCGTTCGGGACGAGGGGGTCGCAGGTTCAAATCCTGTCATCCCGATTGCTTTTAACTCTTCACAGGTAACGGGTTTCAAATTTATTACCCTCTAGGATATTCCACTTTCCGCTCATCCTTCGCTCAGTCCGACTCTTCTAAGTAGCTGAGTATCTCCAAAACTGCTTCAAATCCTGTCATCCAGATTATAAAATTAGATTGGATCTGCCCCCGCAAGTGAGTGTGTTTTGGGCGATCGTCCGGGTGTGTATATTTGTGGTACGCATAAATTAGTCGATCGGGCGATTCCCTACGGGATAGCTGCGCTTCACGGGCGGGTTAATTTTCCTTTGCGAAAAAATCAACTCTAGCGACTGTTTTGGCAGACGGAATTATAGAATAAAACGTAAACAATCAGAGCAGCAGTAGAGAGTAGAGAACAAGTCTTTGCCTTCTCCCTCTGTGATGATTTGGGACTGTGTTTGATCGCAGGTACTTACTCAATGCTGAGAACTTTGAGCAAGGTTTGAAACCGGAGGCAAGTATAAATACTGCAATAATTCTTAAATACAAGTTAATTAAGATTTACATCTTGAGATAGATGAATTAATAGCTGAATGAGCTTATAATAAAAGCTAGTTCTTAGCGGGTCTAAAATTAACCCGAAAACCGGAGGATATTCCAATGCAAATAAGTGGCAAAGCCTTCGGCTCCTGCTCTCGCTGCGAAACAGTACCCGCCAAAATAGAGGGCAGGGGAGGTCTATACCTGTGGTTTCCAGTATCGCACACGCTGACCAAGGTTATTTCTGCACTAACCAAGGCTGAACTTGAATTCCGGCTGTTAGAAGAGAGCAAGTGTTTGTACATTATGCTTGACGGAATAGCAAAAGAAAAGTTTAACGCCCTAGCATCATCGGTGCTGACAAGTCAAGAGTTGAAAGAGACTAAAGTTTTGTGGATGCGCGAAGTTGAACAGCCAAAACTTAGCGATTTTTATCGCAGCACTTCCTTAGACTCTTTTATTAACTTCAGCCAGTCTGATTGGCTGTTAGATTTATTGTCCGAAGAACGCATTACTACGCATTTTCAGCCCATTGTTTATACCTCAGACACTTCTAAAATTTTTGCCCATGAAGCCCTGCTCCGAGGAATTGACGAACAAGGAAACTTAATTTATCCGGGTCGGATTTTTGCCCAAGCAGAATCAGCAGGCCTAATTTTTCAACTAGATGTTTTAGCCCGGACTCGCGCTATCCGCGAAGCCCATGTTTACGATATCAAAGAACTACTTTTTATTAATTTTTCTCCGACTTCAGTTTACGATCCCGCTACGTGTCTGCGAAGGACAGTACAGGCTATTGATGAAGCGGGAATTCCTCACAGCAATATTGTTTTTGAAGTAGCCGAATCTCAGCACCCTCCTGATATGGATCACTTGATTAATATTCTGAGGTTTTACCGAGAAGCGGGATTTTTAATTGCCCTGGACGATTTTGGCAGCGGTTCTTCTAATTTAAATTTGATGCACCAACTGCGTCCTGATTTTATTAAGTTGGATATGGAATTAATTCGCAACGTCCATCAAGATTATTATAAGGCACTAATTACTGAAAAGATGTTAGAAATTGCCGCTCAATTAGAAATTAAAACTATTGCTGAAGGTGTGGAAACTTTGGAAGAGTTTGAGTGGGTGCGGGAACGGGGAGCAACTTTTGTTCAAGGTTATTTGATTGCTAAGCCGACTTCTCCGCCGATCGCAGTTACGAGCTATATTGGTGCTCAAGCAGTACCTATTTCTGCTTAGATGGTTTCCAGTTGCGATTTGGCGCTACATTTGCTCGTTTTGCTCGTCCCCAGGCTCTGCCTGGGAACGCATATCAGGAGGCTCTGCCTCCATTAAAATGAGACAACGATTTGGAGGCAGACCCTCCGAATCTTCATTACCAGGCTCTGCCTGGTAACGAGAATAACTAGCATTTTAAACGCTCAAATTGCGTCGCAGAAAGCTTTCTAAGGATTCCATTCTCATGCCGTAGATTGATTCCAAGTTTTGCACTTCTTCGGGAGTGCAGAAATACTCGTTACCCAGCAATACGCGCAAAGTTCCTAAGTCTTTTTGAGCTTGAGGATTCAATAAACCCAACGCATTTCTCAAACCGTCAAACACCATCAGTGGCGGGTTGATTACTATCGGTTCGCGCTTGAATAATCGTCCAAAAATGCGGGGAATGTCGTCTCTTGTCAGCACATCCGGGCCACCGACTCGCAGAATTTGGTTGCGGGCGCCTTCGACTGTTGCCGAGTTTGCGGCAATATGAGCTAAGTCGTCGGTACTGACAACAGAGGTGCGGTTTTTGCCATCGCCAATCAGCAGGTAAAGTCCGGTTTCTCGAAATCTTTCTGCTAGGGGTAACAAGCTGGAAGCAAAACCGGCAGGCCGCAAGATTGTATAATTCAATCCGCTGTTTTGCAGGTATTTTTCAACTTCTCGCTTGGCTTTGAATACTGCGGAATCTTCGTATCCTCGATCGACTCCCAGTACCGAAATAAAGACAAAGTGCTGCACTCCGGCTTCTTTGGCGCAGTCGATCAATTCTATGTTAGCGCGGTAGTGTACTGCTTGAACGTCGCCGCCGGTGCCGTGGCTGCTGATGATGTACTGCACTCCTTGGCAGGCTTTTTTAATATCTTTGTCTTGTTTTAAGTCGCCGATAAAAATCTCGGCGCCTCGGTTTTCTAGTTCAGAGTAGCGAGATGCGAGGCGAACGAATGCGCGGACAGGCTTCTCTTGCTGTCTGATTTCTCGTACAATTCGGCGGCCTAGTGCGCCTGTTGCTCCGGTTACTAAGAACATGATTTTTAGTTGTTGGTTGTTACTTACATATTGCACTTTTCTCAATAGTAGGGAAGATGCCTGTTCCACAAAGAGTTAATTTTATTGTGGTGTGGGCATCCTGTCCGCCCATCGAAGGCTTATTGAGAATGGGGCAAGATGTCAATTGTTATTAACCTTATAACTTATAAATCAAATTTCGACAATTACGGGGGCGTGGTCGCTGGGTTTGATTAATTTTCTGGGAGCAATATCTATTGTACAGTTTTTTGCTTGTTCGTACAGGGGAGGGCTGAGATAATGGTGGTCGATTCTCCAGCCGTTGTTGCGTGGAAATGCGGCGGCGCGGTAGTCCCACCAGCTATAATGGCCGCCTTCTGTGGTGAATTTGCGAAAGGGGTCGTTTAATCCTAATTCTATTATTTCTGTTAGTGCGAGGCGCTCGGCGACAGACAAGCCGACGGAGTTAGCATTGGCTTTGGGATTGTGGATATCTCGATCGTCCGGCACGATGTTGAAGTCGCCGCAAATGCACAAGTTGGGGGATTTATCTAGTGCTATTTTGAGGTATTCTTGCAGCAGTTTGAGCCACTTTAGTTTGTACTCATATTTCTCGCTGCCAACTTCGGAACCGTTGGGAACGTATACGCAAATAATGCAAATATCGTCTATAACCCCGGCTATTAGGCGTTTTTGTTCGTCAAAAATACCTGCGGTTTCGTCGCCGAGAAGGGGGGCAAATCCGGTGCTGATTTTCGTTAGGGGCGATCGGCTAAAAATGGCGACGCCGTTGTAGGATTTTTGACCGGAAATGTAGCAGTTATAGCCGAGGTTTGTAAAGGGTTCTAGGGGGAAGTCTTTGTCTGGAACTTTGGTTTCTTGCAGGCAGAGAACGTCTGGGGAGTTGGTTTGCAACCAGCTAGTAACGTGTTCTAGGCGGGTGCGGATTGAGTTGACGTTCCAGGTGGCGATTTTCATTTTTTGTTTGTTATATACTCTCTGATTACTGGCGCGATCGTAAAGTGCGATCGCCCATTTTGTTTGACTGTTTCAACTAATGACCGTCGTCCTAAAGATTGCATGACTTTCAAGAGTTCGGGCGGTGATAATTGCAGGTTTTCTGGTATTTTTGAGATGTCGGCAGGTTCGGGGGTATTGGCTAGCCATGCGATCGCCTGTTGTTCGGATGCGGTTAGGCGATCGAAATGCTGGTGCAGCAGAGATTCTAAGTCACCTAAGAACAGGGTATCATAGGAGAGGAATTCGGAAACGCTACCGCCGAATAAGTCTTGAATCATAGTTGCAACTATATTTAACCAGGATGGATTGCCTCGGTAAAGGTCGATTAGTTCTGACCATTTCTCCGGTTCTCCTAAACCTTTTTCTCTAAAGATTTCTTGTGCTTCCGGGCCTAAACCCTTGAGTTGCAGAGATTTGCAGGGGCGGTTTTCGCATTCTAAGGCGGCGATTTCTCTGGGTTTTTCCCAACTCAGCAGGATTAAGCAACTGTTGTGGGATGATTCTGTTAGTTGTTTGAAGAATGCGCCGTAATTTTCATATCCTGGCTGGTAAGTTCCTGCGAGTTGTTGGCTGCTAAAGATTGTTTGGATATCATCGAGGATGATGAGACAGCGGTGCGATCGTAAATATTCTAGTAGGGGCAATCCCCCCGTGGTTGCCCTTTCTTCGGGATAGGGGGCGGGCACGGGGACACCGCCCCTACAGAATTTAATTAAGTCGGTTTGGAGTGACGCCAGCGGTGGGGAGTTGCGGAGGCTTCGCCAGATAGTGCGATCGAATTCGTGTTGAATTTGTGGGATTAGTTGGAGTGTAAGGGCGGTTTTGCCAATACCGGATAAGCCTAAAATGGTGATGAGGCGGGTGCGGCCCAAAATCCAGTTTTCTAGGGTGGTGAGTTCGGATGTGCGGTTATAGAATAGGTTGGGTTCTGGTGCATCAGCTAAATCTAAATGTACTTCAGGTTCGGAATTGCTTGTTTTTTCGTTAAATCTATCCTTGTCTTGCGGTTCAGGTTGTGAGATTTTTAGGGAGTGCAAAGTCTCAGCGGAGACGCTACCAATTTGTATATAGTCTTTCCCGAAACATGAGATATTGGAAAATCGCCAATTTTGTAATTTTTCTCTAATATTTGCTTTGCAAACCTCTTCATCTTCTAATGCAACTGATAGAAGTTTCCATAATTTAAAGCCAACCTCTTTAACGTATTTCTCTGAACGTTTGTGATGCTGTGCAATTTCTTTATATTTCTGATTGTCCCAAGCGCCACGTAGTATAGCTTTTTGCAGACTATCTAAGTGTTTTCCCGTAGTAGTCAAAGCTAGACGGTCTACAAATTCTAAAGCTTCTTCAACGTCCATCGGTCAGGCAGATGCAAGGGGTTGACCTGATTGTAACCCAACTAAATATGACTTTTTCAGTAGCAACCAACTAAATGTGACTTTTTATGACCTAGTTGGGATGAAAAAACTACTAAATATGACTTTATATGGCTTGACAAGATTTGGTATTTAGGAAAGAATTTATACTTAAGACAGTAAAAGGTTATGCTAAGCGCTACTGGTATCTAACTGTTATGACACAACCGAATATTTTGGAACTCGCGAAACAGGGAGATGCAAAGGCGATCGCGCTTCTGCTGAACCGCCAGCTACAAGCCAAGGGCATCACCGCCGCAGCTTCCCTTAAGGATGGTTGTTTACAGGTGATGCTGGAAGCCACAGAAGCGCCTAGTCAGCAAGTCTTGGCCCCGTGGGTGAGTAAGTCGATCGCTGGTTTGGGGGCTGCATCGATTGAGAAAGTCAAGGTTTACGGGCGACAGACGGGCGCAAAGGTGCCGGCGTGGAGTCAAGAGTTGGAAGTGGCGGGGCTAAAGTTGCCTGTTACGGATGTTACACAGGGGCGGGCAAGTTCTAGTGAAAATACGGAGTCAAATCAGCTTAGTTTGAAGGAACGGGCTAAGCTTGGGGATGTGGAGGCGATCGCATCTTTGTTAAATCTGCCGTTGCAAAATAAGGGAATTACGGCGACTGCGAGTTTGCAAGACGGTTGTTTGCAAGTGATGCTGGAGTCGGATGTGGTTCCTGATGAGGAAGCGGCTGTTAGGATTGTCCGCAGGGAGTTGACGAATTTGAAGGCGGGGGCGATCGCTTCTGTGAAGGTTTACGGGCAGCAGGCGGGTGAGGATTTTCCGGCGTGGAATCGAGAGTTTGAGCTAAAGGCAGAGGTTAGTTCAGATTCAAAAAAATTATCAACAGATAAATTTGCAAATAAACCTGAAATTTTGACTCAAGTTATTCAGTTAATGAAACAGCAAAAGTTTCAAGAAGTATTAGAAATATCTAAAAATCATCTTCAGGAGAATCCACAGAGTCAAAAAATTTTGCTGGCAGGAGGAGTTATTGTCTTAGCAGCTCTAAGCTTTAAAGCAATACCAATTGCTCAACAAACTCCATTACCTACGGTCGTTACCTCCTCTAGTCAGCCGTCACCAACCAGCGATCCAGTAAAAGAGTCAGCTACAAAGTTTATGGAGCAATATTTAGATGACATTGTTAACAAGGGAAATAGTGGCACTTCTTACTGGTGTAGTAAGTCTCAAGATTTTGCATCATCTTTCTTTGCACCTAGAAACGCCAAAATTCTAGATATGGTAGCATCTGATACTACCGTATCGGTTACGATTCAGCTTGACTCCAGCAACAAGGGGGGTGGGCAAATTACAAATAATTGGTTAATTTTTTTGGATAAGGAAGAAGATCAGACTAAATCCAGCACCTTGCACGATGGCTGGTGTGTTGCCTTTATCAGTGATAAATCAAAATAGTGAATAAGTTAAAATGTCTGACCTAATCTCAAAAACCACCGCACACCTAGACTACCCATTCCTATTAGTCACACACATGGTCTGTGCGGATCAGCAGATTCACAGTGAAGAGTCGAAAGCACTACGCGAACTAGCAACGCAGATCGGCGCTTCTCAACGCACTCTCGCTGAGATGGAAAAAATTCTAGCTCAAGAGGAAAACCAGCTTTCTGTAGAGGATTTAGCTCGAAAAGTGTCGCCCGGTGAGCAAAGCGAGGCCATGTCGCAAATGTTGGCGATCGCCTATGTTGACGGTTTCTGTTCTGCATTAGAACGCCAGATGGCGGAACAAGTAGCACGGATTTGGAACTGGCCAACGGGAGAAGTACAGCGGCAGCTTGTAGAAGCAGGAGCCTTCGCTGATACCCGATTCATAGGCGAACACAACCAACAACAGAAACCCTCTATCGGTGCGCGTTTCCTTGCAGGGGCTGATTCTCTCCTTTCACGCGCATTAGTGGATAATGTAGCAAAGCTCACTGGGAGTGAGCAAAAAGTTGAGCAAATACGCCGGGAAATCCTGTTAACTGGGCCAGAATATGATGAGGCGATTCGTCAGTGTGCAGTCATCGCTGATGAAGATTATAAATTTGCAAAATCGGCACTTCTAACAGCTCTATCAGCCCTTTCCAACTTGGAAACAAATATTCAAGTGGCTATCGAAGACATCAAACATAAAACAAGCGGTAAAGGTCAAGCTACCACTGCTAAGGAAGTCGCCAAGCAACTTGAGGATACTAGAAATGCTCTAAGTGCCGAAATTATCAAAGAAATGGAAATTGTGCGCGAGTCGCTTCGGGCCAAGGAACGCGCTCTCAATCATTTCAGCATCACATTTATGGGCAAGACTAAGGCTGGCAAAAGCACTCTTCACGCCATAGTTACAGATGATGGATGGGATGCGATAGGTGTAGGAAAGCAGCGCACAACTCGGTTTAATCGGGTGTACGAGTGGAAGAATATCCGCATCATTGATACTCCTGGGATTGGTGCTCCGGGTGGCCAAAGTGATGAACAAATTGCTAAAAGTATTATCGACGAGTCAGATGTGATTTGTTATGTGGTGACAAATGAGAGTATCCAAGAGAGTGAGTTTGCTTTCTTGCGGCTATTAAAGGAAAAAGCCAAGCCATTAATTATTCTACTGAATGTCAAGAAGAACCTACGCCACTCTCATCGGTTGGAGGATTTCTTAAAAAACCCCGATAAACTGTTTGAAATGGATGGTCAAAGTGGTCTAGGCGGGCACATTGAACGTATCCGTCGCTACGCTCGTGAGCATTATGCTAATGACTATTTCGATATTGTTCCTGTGATGCTGTTGGCGGCGCAGCTTTCCCGCGAACCAGAACACGCAAAGAAGAAACAGGAGCTTTTTCAGGCAAGTCGGATGCAGAAGTTTCTAGGTTCAATCCGTCTATCTCTCGTTGATCATGGGGTAATTCGTCGCTCTCAAACTTTGCTCGGTTCTACCGTAGGCGAAATCGATAAGCCTTATAAGTGGGTAAATAAACAAGCTTTAGTCTATGAAAAATTGACAGAAACTCTGAAAAATGAGCGCGAGGGAATCCAAAAGGACATCCGAAAAACAGCTAAGGATGCTAAAGACTCTTTACTGCAAAAAATCGAGAGGATTTTTCAAGAGGCTATAGAAGCTGTTCCATCTTTTGCAGAAGATCATTGGAACTGTAACGAAGTTGCCATGAAGCTGGGATGGGAAACAAAGTTAAAAGCACTTCGCTTTGAGAAACGCTTAAAGATAGCTTATGAAGAGACTAGCAAAAAATTCAATAAGGAAGTTCAGGAAGTTCTGGAGGAAATAGGAAATGAATTACAGCTAATATCTGAGCTTGGTAGTAGCGATTTCAACTTTCCTGAGCAGGATTCAAACAATTTTCGAGATTTTGTGCGAATTGGTGGAGGCATTCTAGGGATAGCAGGAACTATTATAGCGTTATTCGTAGCCGCTCCTGTTGGGATTTTTATAGGGATAGGAACTACTGTTGTTAGCATGATGACAGGACTTTTTAAATCCAAAGATGAAAAGCGACGCGAGGCTGTTATAAATATCTCAACTTCATTAAAAAGTCAGCTCAACACTCAGAGGCAAAAGACTCTACAGCAGGCTCACAGGGAATTTGGTAAGTATTCTGATTCCGTAACCACGAACATCAACATCTATTTTGAAGAATTGATTACAGGGCTAGAAGCGATCGCGACTCAGCTTGAAGAAGCAAAAAAGAAGTTATCAGGGACAGCAAATTATCTAAATCGTGCTTATGCAAAGCGAATCATTGACTGGTCTACTGAACAACAGGAAACTCTAACAGATAAGTGCATCAACCACACCATTGCTAGAGTCGAAAGAGATTTCGGACGTAGCATGAAGATTGTCACAAAATCTAAAGTTCAACGACTAAAAAAATCCCTAGAGGATATTAAACACATCCTTCAAGAGGATATTTCATTTAGCAATCTCGAATCTTCCCAAAAAAAACTAAACTACCATGACTCAGAACCACCCGAAATTTAAAGCTGCTGATGTTGCTGGATATTTCACGAAAACGCTAGTAAATTTTGACAACTTACTGGCTCAGGGAAACACACCCGAACTAACAGCTATCCGAAAAAAAGTGCGTGATGAATTAAAAGAGTATCGAGATCAGGGGATTCTCGGAGTAGCTTTTGTGGGGCAGTACAGTGCAGGTAAATCAACCATCATTTCTGGCATGACAGGACGGCGCGATATCCGCATTAATGCTGATATTGCTACTGATAAAACTACCAATTATGACTGGAACGGCATCCAGCTAATTGATACGCCTGGACTTTTTACAGACCGCCAAGATCACGATGAGACTACTTATGATGCCATTAACAAATCAGACTTGCTGGTTTTTTGCCTCACCTATATGCTCTTTGACTCATTGACAGCAGAGAATTTCAAGAAGTTAGCCTATGAAAAAGGCTATCGCTGGAAAATGATGCTGGTTATCAATAAAATGTCTGATGAAGCAGGAGAAGAAGAGCAAAAGATTGCCAACTACCGCACAAGTCTTGCCGAGGCACTGAAGCCTTACAGTATTGATGAATTTCCGCTCTGCTTTATCGATGCCAAAGACTACTGTGAAGGCATGGACGGCCAAGATGATTTTCTGACGGAAATCAGCCGGTTTTCAACTTTTATTGATGCTCTCAATCAGTTTGTAGAGCGTCGTGGCTCCCTTGCTCGTTTTGATACACCAGTCCGAATTGCTCTAAGCTGCGTTGATGAGGCTCAGTTGAGCTTTAGTCGCAACTCTAGCGAAGATTCTGCTTTTTTTGAAGTGCTGACACGGTTATCTCGCACAGTGCGTAAAGAGCGTGATCGCCTGCGAACCAAGGTTAAAAATATAGCCCTAGAGATGTCATCAGGAGTTGCTAGCGAAGGCAACACTCTTGCCGCAGCAGTAGGTAGCGAGCAGAAATTTGAAAACCTGAATAAACAAGCTGAACTGAATGTGCAGAAGCACTATGAGAAAGCAGAAACCAAGCTGCAAGATGCTGTAAATGTAGCAGTTGAAGATATCCGGCAGGAGGTTGAAAAAGTGCTAGAAGGTGATCTAGTCAAGAGTTTTGTTGCTTGCCTAGATAAAAATCAAAATATATCAGCCCAAAATCTGGGGGCTGGTATGGATATGGAGCGACTAAAAAGCCAAGTTAACTTGCTTAAAAAAATTGGTGAGACGGCCGGGGTGAAGCTGACCACTTTGGCATCGAGAAGTTTTGCAAAAACCGCTGCTGAACAAGGATTTCTACGTTCTATAGATGTAGCAGGAAGCGGTTTACATCAAGGTGTTGTGGCTGTGGGAAAATTTGTCGGCTTTAAGTTTAAGCCTTGGCAGGCGGTTGGTATGGCTAAAAACATCGGCAATGCTGCTAAATTCCTGGGGCCAGCTCTAGCACTTGTTTCAGTAGGACTAGATATTTTACAAATGCAACAGGAACATGAGCGAGAAAAGCAAATGTCTGATGTTCGTCGCGATATTACGAGTCAATTTCAATTAATAGCAAAAGACTTGGAAAATCAAATTGAAATACAGCTCTTTGAATGTGAGCAACAAGTTTACGGAGAGATTGAGAAGCAAATTGCAGCCGCTCGTCAGGAGGGAGAGGAAGCGATTTCTGCTTCTAATACTTGGGTAAAACAACTGGCAGAAATCCGTAAGGATTTTGACGCGATTATCCAGTACATCACGAAGGCAACAGCTAATCCGAATACTTGAAGCTGAAAAAGTGCGATCGCCCTTACGTCCCAACTTGTCCCAAAGCGCGATCGCGCCTCTTCCCCTGTACTTGCAAAAAAATTACATCCAAGATAAACTAGGAAATAGAAACTAAGCAACCTCTGATGCTGAAAGCAAAAATATAATGAAAACTAAAAGCTTCACAGTCATCATTTACAAAGAAGAAGATATGTACATTGCCGAATGTCCAGAAGTCGGCACAATTGACCAAGGCGAAACCATAGAACAAGCGATCGCCAATCTCAAAGAAGCTACAAGGCTCTATCTCGAAGAGTGTCCTTTACCCGACGAAATCACTCCCAGGTTTGTAACTAGCATAGAGGTTAGCTATGCCTAGGTTGCCCAGAATATCAAGCCTAGAAGTAATTCGCGTACTAGAGCGTTTAGACTTTTATCAAGCCCGACAAACGGGTAGTTACGTTGTCCTTAAAAAGCCTCTTCCAGACGGAGAAATTGTTTGCGTTGTGCCACTCCACCGCGAGTTAAAAATTGGTACTCTCAGCGGTGTTCTAAAGCAAGCAAAGGTCACACCTGATGAGTTTATAGCTAATTTATAAGTGAGAATAAACGGGTTTCCCAGTAGATGAGTTTTTGTAGCTTGTAGGGGTCGATCGCGATCGTAATGAAATAGCTATCGCCCTTACATCCCAACTTGTCACAAAGTGCGATCGCCCCTACATGAATTATTCAAACTAACTCCGACACACTCAGCCGCCCTTCTACGGGTTCATACTCATCCAGCTCATTAAATTTTTTATCTCTTTTTTTTGCCCTAACGCTAATTGATGAAATGAAGACCATGCAGTGACTATATGTAGCGCTTTTTGCTGGTCATTTCGGTCATAAGATTGTTTCATTGTTTTGCCATCAATGGCAATCACGTTTAGTTCTAATTCCCCGACTATCGCATTTACCCAACTCAAAAAACATTCTTGAAACTGCTGCGGTTCAATTCGGGCAAATAAGGAGACTAAACCTGTCATGAGATGGTATACCATTCGGTAATTATAGAAAGCTTTTTAACCATTCATATTTGGCGTTACCATAGGCTTCTATTGCCACCAATCCGTCGGCACCGCTGATGATAGCTAGAATCGCAATCGATCTAATATCTTTGAGCAAATCTTATTTACTTCTTTCTATTTTTTGGTCGTTCAAGGTGGCAAAATATTTTAAAAAAATGGCAGTTAAAATATTCACTGAAGACAATGAATTTATTTGTTTGTGTTGGCAAGTTACAGTTTTACTAAAACCTCTTGCCATTGATAACACTCATGAACTAGAATAAACTACACAAAAAAAATAGTCGCAGATAACTGTAGCATATTTTGGGTTAAAGTTAAGATACGTTTACCCTGAATCTTAAATCTAAAATCTAAAATCGTATGACTGATTATAAAGGCGATCGACAAACTAGCAATTTAGCAGCTATTCACCAACAAATCAATTGGCTTCAGCAACAGCCAGACGGCATCCTCTTTCAACAAAACTCCGGCGACAACTGCATCGCAGTAAAAAAAATAAACTCAGTTCTACTACTGCTTTTAGCAGACAGAGAAACCTTAATCACAAATGTAGCTCAATCAATCCTAGACCTCAACAATCCACTAAATTTAATCTTTCCCTATTCCCGATCCGTGCTGCTAGCATTAGTCTGGAAAACTCACCCAAAAAAAATCTATGTAATTGGATTTGGTGGCGGCACCCTCCCCAGATTTTTTCACCACTATTTCCCTAACGCCATAGTCGAATGTACAGATATTGACCAAAAAGTAGTCGAAGTAGCTCAAAAATTTTTTGGCATTCAATTCGACGACAGACTCAAAGTAGCCATTCAAGACGGGCGCGAATATCTAGCCCAACAAAATTCCACAGTAAAAAACGATATAATTATCGTGGATGCTGGTTTTGGCAGCGGCTATATGCCCTATAAATTGGTGACACAAGAATTTTACCAACTGTGCAAAACTCGCTTGTCAAGCGCAGGTGTTCTAGTTGTCCACCTGTTCCACAAACAAGAGTTTAATGCGGCAGCGGTGAAAACAATTCAAACTGTGTTCGCACAAGTTTATATATGCAATTTAGAAGCCGGCAACAGCGTTGTCATTGCGACTAATGCTCCCGATTTAGCTAAAAATGAAATTTTCTTGAAAGCCGAACTTATTCAAGATTTCCACAATTTAGGATTTTCCTTAATAGAAATTTCGCTCCAGCTAAAAAAAGTAGCCCAATTGCCGGAATGGGTGAAAATTTGGGAAACGCTGCCAATTTTTACAGATGCTGAAATACCCGCCGGATATTTGGACTGATAAATATACACAATTAGGGCTGTTAACGGCATCCGACAAAAAACTCTAATTGTAGGGTGCTTATGGGGGTATCATCGGGCTGTAGGGTGTTTAGGGGCCCAGCATCCCTATGTCTGTAGCAAATCCCCATCAGTCAAAAGTTGACACTAGGAAATATCGCTCTAAAAAATACTTGACAGTGAAAATCTGGCAGTGTAGTATAGAAGTAGTGCATAGAATGAAAAACATGAGACTAAAAAGTTGGGAGTCTCCTCGCAGCGAGGGTAGAAACTCCAAAGGTAAAGGCGGCTCAGCCAGGGCTCGGCAACTCAAAAAGCAACAGCAAACTCTGCGAAAACAGTTAAAAGCTCAACACGATCGACAAAACGATCGACAAAACGATCGACAAAACCACCCACAAAACCACCCACAAAACCATCAAGGGAAGGAAACCCATAATTCCTTCCCTTTTTTTGTATCTTTCCGCCGCTCAATCCCGCTGAATGTTCGGACAAATCGTGCTACTAATGCTCGCCTCGGAGGGTTGCTCTTGCCAGCAGTTGAGAATGCCTAGCAACTCCCTCTTCAAAGTTTCTAAGGCTGCAATTTGCACAGAAATTTCCTCTACCTTAGCCGTGAGATGCTGCTTCGCTTCAGAGCAAGGCAACTCTCCCCGATCGCGAACCTGTAAAATATCCTTAATCTCCTGAAGGCTCAAACCCAGAGCCTGAGAGCGTTTAATAAACGCCAACCTATTAAATACCGTTTCGCCAAACAAGCGATAACCAGCGGGCGATCGCTCCACCGCAGGAGACAGCAAGCCCATCTCCTCATAGTAACGAACAGTTTTCACCGACAAACCACTAAAGGCAGCTACAGAGCCAATTTTGTACAGTTTCTCGGCAACAGAAATATTCATAAACCAAGCATCCAAGATCGAAATACTTTCTTGCCCTATCTTTTAGTGCCGACACTTTTTTGCTAACAAATGCTAACAAACATATAAGTTAAGAGAATCTCTCAACAAAGGCGTGTCAACCAATGCCCGCAGGAAAATCCCGCGAGCACCATTTAAATCCCGATCCATCTTCAGCCCGGTGGCTGCGGACTTAATAGTTCTAGCGCCACCTAGATTTTTGACAATTTCGCCCGTCCATGACACAGTTTTTGACGTGTAAGCTTCGTTGCAGTCAATTACGAGTTTTGAATTTTCCCAAGCTTTCCACTTTAGGAAAGTCTTGAACTCGCAATGGCTCAAGGTTAACATTTGTCGCACCGTTTTATTCCTTATTTTACGGCGGGACTTAGACACCATCTGAGAAGTCTCGAACGTAGGTAGTAAGATTACATCAAAATTATCTACTAAAAACTTAGCTACTTTGTGATGCAACTCTCTAACCAAATTCTTGATTTTACAACGAAGCCTACTGGCTGCTTTCTTGAATCTTCTTTTCTGCCGGCTGGGGGCTTTAGAGATTTTCGATATCAACTTGTCTAGCCGAAAACACAATTTCTGGATGTACAAATTAGAATTATTTCCGAGCCAGCCATAGGAATCTTCAGAGAAAAACGTTATGAACGTGCGGACACCGGGATCTAAGGCAACAAGCCGACCTTGGTTATCGGTCTTGGCTTGTTGCACTTCTTCAGAAACAACTAGGTAGTATTCTCCATAACCGAGAGTTAACCTTCCATCGCTGAAATTTTCAGGCAAAGATTCTGTTAACCGACACTTACCTAGAATGGAATGGTAGACGCCGCAATATTTTATAGCCGACTTCGGCACATATATAGATTGTCTAGTATCTTTTCTGCTGCGAAATTTGCATTTGCGGATTTGCCCATCTTTTTTAAAACCTTGCTTAGCTGCTTTGACTGCTGAGCAAGCATCTTTGATGGCAATCGATTTGATCTGGAAAGGTACAGGTTTTGCCCATTCTGGTAAACTGTTGAGTATTCCAGTTTTGATCGTCATCCAGTTAGCTTTCGTGCCTGGTTCTTGGAGGTATTTGATGGTCGTGTTGTAAACAAAACGACTCACTCCAAACCACTGCCTGATTAAAGCTTTTTGTTCAGGACTTAGGAATAGACGGATCTTCCTTGATCTTCTTGCTGTAACTTCTGAGTCCGTGCATTCTACAACTGAAGACGTGAAGGATGGCAAGAAGATCGCTTGTGAGTTCGGCTTCTGTGCAGTGAACAGTTCGGTCAAGAACCAGGATTTGTCCACCGTTTTGTTGGGCCATGAACTCGAATAATTCAAATCCGAACCTGCACAATCTGTGGCGACAGGCAACAACAACCGTAAGTTGTTCGCCTCGCATAAATCTGACCAGTAGGGCTTGCAGTCCTTTTCTTTTGAAGTTGAGTCCCGACCCGATATCTTGGATGATTTCGGCGTCGGGGTATTGCTGTCGCATGAAGTCAACTTGCCGGGTGAGATCGTCTCGCTGCTTCGGTGAGCTGACGCGACAGTAGCAAACAACGGTAGTTCTAATTGCACCGCGCTGGTAGGACTCGACATCGTAGAGTCGTTGCCCTGCTTCGTTTTTGATGCTTTTGATCTTCCCGGAGTCCGCATATTTTCTTAATGTGTGTGGATGCAAGCCCAGAAATTCGACTGCTTTTCTGAGTGGTATGTACGCCATGCAGCCAATAGTAGCATACATTAACAAATGTAAGCAAATACTTTACTGTGCGTCAACCTCCGATCCAGGGAGTCGATCGGCACCTCGCCCAGTCACCATTGCCCAGTAATCTTAATAAGGAGGATTTTTTTTAGACACGTTAAGCACTGGCAACTGAGGTCTAGAAGACTGAGGAGGAAGATAGTATTCGGGAGCAGGTGCGGTTTGTTCGGCTGCAGAGCGGTAAAATTGCCACCAGCGGAGAGCCATCGCCACCCCAGCAGTCCCCAGCCCAAAAGCCAATAAAGAGCCACTCGCACCCATGCTGCCGATGGCTGCATCGACAACGCCCACTGTCACAACAAAGCTGGTAATTGGTTCTCTACGGTAAGCTGACCTCAAAAGTCGCGTCCACGAAGCATTCATTTGGTTTTACTCTGTTCTATATTTATTTACAATCTCTAAAACTTAGAGTTGGCGGAACGATCGGGATTTCTAGCTCAAAGAGTAGCTTCACCTAAATTAATCTTCTCGCCTGTGGGGAATTGTACGGGAGCGAGGCAAAATTGCCAAGCTTGTCAAATCAAAATTCCACCCCATATATACCTCCAAAAGCCAGCTATTGCATTCGGGAACAGAACTCTCTCGACAGAGAAGTCGCTGGGCTTGTTTCTAATTAATATTTTAATCAATTCCCGAATTTGTCGCGGTCAGCAGAAGCCACACCCGCTGCCGTTCCAGTCAAGACAAAGTGTAAGGCTGACCGCGCCATTGCTAAAATTAGTTGAGACCTAACCAGGACAGCAAGCCCTGGCCTGTGACATACTCGATAATTAAAGTTAGAGAAAAACCGATCATCGCGGCTCGACCGTTAAGGCGTTCCGCGTAGCTGTTGAAACCAAACTTTGGCTGTTCCAGTTTGGGGGTGACGGTGGGTTGTAGTTGTGTCATTGCTTTGGGTACCTGGCGATCGACGCTATTCAAATGTGAAATCCAATGTTAGTTACAAATCTTAAACATTGCTACTTCTATTATAAAGAGGGTTAACCGCCGTCAACCGTCCCGGAAGAGAAAAAACTGCTGCCAACTAATGCCAATTAATTATACCCGCTCAAAATATGACTAATCAGTTAGATAACGATAAGCTTCCTGTCGCCGTACAGCGAGTAGCCTTTGCCCTTCGTACAACAGGCTGGGTTTGCTTCTGGGTACAGGTAGTGCTAGGGGTGGTAGCGGCGATCATTTTGCTCTTTGCCATCCCCTTCGCCCTCCCCAGGGCTACCGCCGGTGCGGGTTCAACCAGTGCCGGCACCGGCGGCGGCGTATTTTTTGCCATTTGCGGGCTGGCCGTACTCGCTTACAGCGTATATCGCTCTTTCCGCTTCACTCGTTTGTCGAGACAACTGCGATCGCCCGGTAACGCTGTCCGCCCCAAAAAAGCAGACACCATCAAAGAGGTGCGCCTGTCACTGATGAGCAACTTGTCAGGAATGGTGCTGACGCTGATCGGCGCAGAAGCCATCAGCGGCACGCTTTTAGCCAAATCTCTAGCTCAGCCGCAAGCCTTGTTCGGTGCCGCAGTTGATGTGGGCCGATTTATTCAGCCCCTAGATATATTTGTGGTACTCGCCAATACTCACGCCACTGTTGCCCATTTTGTCGGGATTTTCGGGGCTCTTTGGTTGCTCGATCGCATCCACAAGCAATAGTTATTGGTGAGGGGCAACCGATGCCCGATGCCCGATGCCCGATGCCCGATGCCCGATGCCCGATGCCCGATGCCCGATGCCCGATGCCCCACTCTCCCCCAACCCACATCCGGAATCACTGCCAAGCTGTCGAAGAACGTACTCAGATACCTTCTACGAAGACAACATGAATATCATGGCACTGAAACCCGAGGCTTATTTTGGGGTGACAGATCACCCAACTATTGAAATTTCTCAAGAAAGTTTTCGTTCTGTCCTAGGTCAAATAGAAGCTGAACTCCTCTGTAGCGACACCTATAGCCAAGCTCTAGCTAGCTTGCAAACAATGTTGGGCGAAGCAGCCTCCGCTGCCGAAATTTTAATTAGAGCAGTTAGCAGAGAAGCCGTCAAGCTCGCATTCGATCGATTTCCCAAACAAAACAAAATTGAACCGCAAGTAGCCCAAGAGAGTTTTACTGCTGTAAGTCCCGTCATTGAGACGGTGACAGAAATTCAAGAATTGGAGCCACCAGTAGCTGTTCCTGTCTTCTATTGGCGCAGCGCTAGTGTGGAAGCGCCGCCCCAAACCGAGTCCGACACTGAAACTTCCGATCGAGACACTAACACTTCTGAAGACAGCAAAGAAGCGCCCCAAGACGAAATTAAAGTCGAGTCGGCTCCACCTGCAACTGTCACTGTCCCCGGAAAATCCTTCCCAGGGTTCGGTTTTCCCAAAAAGCCGAAAAAACTCACCAAGGAAGAAGAAGCAGCTTTAGCCGTTCAAGAGCGAGAAGAGTGCCTGCGGGAGTTGGGTAAAGAATTGCGTAAGGGACGGCAAATTCGCTCCCTATCCCTGCTGCAACTCCACAGTCAAACTCTCGTGCCGGTGCACCACATCGAATCGATCGAAAATGGGGAAATCGACAAACTGCCCCAAGATATTTACGTTAGAGGTTTTATCCGCAGACTTGGCGACGCCTTGGGACTAGACGGTAGCGCTATGGCGAATGCTTTGCCCAAACCCGCTCCGACTCCAATTCCCAGTATGTATGTGTCTGTTTCCGATTCCGACTCAGGCGAAGGCTTTCAAATGCGTCCGGTGCATTTGTACATCGGCTACACCGCTTTGATGGCTGGGGCTGTAGGGGGTTTGGGTTGGCTGTCGCAGCAACCCGTGGTGCCAGGAGCACAGGCAGTACCTCAACCGCAGGTGACACCGCCAGCCTCAGTTGCACCGGCTCAGAAGACCCCAGAAAAAGCACCTCAACCGGGCTTGAAGAAGTCTAATAACGGGGGATTGAGGATGGGGGCTGACATGGCGCCGCCGGAGGTGATTTTTGGTTAGTGTGTGTCGGGCGAGCGATCGTCCGATAACTCTCTTGGCGCAGGTGAACTCTGAAACTCGGTTTCAGAGTTCACCTGCATAGGGATACTTGCTTGAAGAAATAAGTCCCGCAAAGCAAATACGGTTGAGATTGTAGTTCAATCCCCGCTTTTCATCTATCTGTAGAGTCAATTCTAAAATCTAAAATCTAAAATCTAAAATCTAAAATCGCCCGCCCGTGTACTCAAAGTGATTTTTCAACTGCATCAGGAAACCCGATATCTGCGATAAACTATCTATTTGACCACTCCTAAAAGAGGTTTCCCATAAGATGAGTTCCCCAGCCACCGCTGCTTTCTCCGATCTTGATCCGTTATCGACTCACTCGCCAACAGTCACGAGTTTGGCGGCACCAGACAGTGCTTTGGTAACGGCGGCTCAACTGCCACAAGCATCTTGGACAATAGAAGATAGTGAGAAACTCTACCGAATTCAAGGTTGGGGCGAACCGTATTTTTCGATCAATGCAGCCGGTCACGTTACAGTCTCTCCCAAGGGCGATCGCGGCGGTTCCCTGGACTTGTGCGAACTGGTAGAATCCCTAAAACAGCGAAATTTGGCTTTGCCCCTGCTGATTCGATTTTCTGATATTTTGGAAGACCGGATCGAGCGCTTAAATTCTTGTTTTGCCAGAGCGATCGCTCGGTACAATTACAAAAATGTCTATCGCGGTGTCTTTCCAGTAAAATGCAACCAGCACCGACAATTAATAGAAGATTTGGTGCGTTTCGGTCAACCCCATCACTTCGGACTGGAAGCCGGCTCGAAACCGGAATTAATGATAGCTTTGGCTACCTTAAAAAACCCAGGCGCTTTGTTAATTTGTAATGGTTACAAAGACCGCGAATACATAGAAACTGCTATTTTGGCGCAGCGACTAGGGCAAACTTCCGTAATTGTGCTGGAGCAAATAGAGGAAGTAGAACTCGCAATCGCCGCCAGCAAAGCATTAGGAATTAAACCGATTTTGGGAGTGCGAGCAAAACTCACTACTACAGGCGTTGGCCGCTGGGGAGGTTCCACGGGCGATCGGGCAAAATTTGGCTTGACAATTCCTGAAATTATCCGTGCAGTCGGCGAACTAGAAAAAGCTGGAATGCTCGACTGTTTGCAGTTACTGCACTTCCACATCGGCTCTCAAATTTCCTCAATTAGCGTCATCAAAGACGCCATTCGAGAAGCCAGCCACATTTATGTAGAATTAGCTAAATTGGGAGCTAATATGAACTACTTGGACGTAGGCGGTGGACTCGGCGTTGACTACGACGGGTCTAAAACCAACTTCCACGCTTCCAAAAACTACAATATGCAAAACTACGCTAACGACGTAGTAGCGGGAGTGAAAGATGCCTGCGACGAGCGCAAAATCCCGGTTCCCATTATCATTAGCGAAAGCGGGCGGGCGATCGCTTCTCACCAATCAGTGTTAGTTTTTGACGTACTCGGTACTAGCGATGTCCCCAGAGAAGTACCAGAACCAGTAGATGAAAACGCGCACCAAATTCCGCGCAATCTCTACGAAATTTACCAATCTATCAGTCCCGAAAATTACCAAGAAGTTTATCACGATGCTATCCAATTCAAGGAAGAAGCAGTCAGTTTATTTAACTTAGGCTATTTGGGAATTGCGGAACGGGCGAAAACCGAACAGTTGTACTGGGCTTGCTGCGATAAGATACAGACGATCGCGCGGCAAAAAGAATATGTATCGGACGATTTGGAAGATTTAGAAAAGGTGATGGCGTCCATTTATTACATCAACTTATCGGTTTTTCAGTCAGTACCAGACAGTTGGGCAATTAACCAATTGTTCCCAATAATGCCAATTAACCGACTCGACGAAGAACCAACTCAACGCGGTATTTTAGCCGATCTCACCTGCGACAGCGACGGCAAAATCGACCAATTCATCGATTTGCGAGATGTCAAGTCTGTGTTGGAACTGCATACTCTCAAACCTGGAGAACCTTACTATTTGGCGCTATTTTTGGGAGGTGCTTATCAAGAAATTATGGGCAACCTTCACAACTTATTCGGCGATGCTAATGCAGTTCACATTCAGCTAACACCTTCTGGCTATCATATCGAACACGTTGTGAAAGGAGACACGATGAAAGAAGTCCTCAGCTACGTACAGTATGATGCAGAAAATTTGGTGGAAAGCATCCGCCGTCAGACAGAAGCAGCTTTGCAGCAAAATAAAATTACTCTTTCCGAGGCTCAACTTTTGCTGCAAAATTACGAGCGGAGTCTCAGCCAATATACTTATCTTCAGTCTTAAAATGTAGGGTGTAACTGAGATGTTGCACCACTGTCAATAAGCCTTTTATGAACAGGCTTTCCGGCCTGTTCCACAAGAAAATCTACTCTTTGTGGAACAGGCATCTTGCCTGTTCTTGAGAATGGTGGAAGAGGTGAGGTGCAACCTAAGCACATTACCAGAATTAAAAGCTGAGATCATAAATGTAAAAGTAGGGTGCGCCTAGCGCACCTTACCTTGAGCAATTACCAATTAGCAATTAGCAATTAGCAATTATCCACCATTACCGAGAATTTCAGATATCGCGCGCCGCTCTTCTCCGTGTTGAGTCGGTAAAACTTGGCGAGCGTCAGTAATCAGCCAATCGAGAGCCGCCGCTTGCAAATCGATCGCAGCCCCGGTTTTATCAACGCAGTAGCGCCCGAACACCAGTTTGTCAACCAACCGCACCTCCGGGCCCAAACGGGAATACTCAAAAATCACGCTGTTTTCCACAGTGGCGCCACTGCAAAGCCAACAATTTGGGCCGATCATTGTCGGGCCGATAATTTTTGCTCCATCCTCAATGATCGTCATCCCGCCGATGTAAACAGGCCCAGTAATATCAACCTTATCCCAGTTGACAGCTACATTCAAACCAGCGTAAATGCCGGGGCGTACTTCAATTCCCGGAATCGAAACATTTTTAACTTGTCCCAGCAGCACGCTCTGAATTGCCCGCCAATAGTCAGGAACTTTGCCGATATCCACCCACTCAAAGTCCATGCTAATTCCGTAAAAAGGCGCGCCTTCTGCTACTAGCTTGGGAAATAACTGCGAACCGATATCGTATTCCTGGCCCGAAGGGATGTATTTGAATATTTCCGGTTCAAAAATATAAATACCAGTGTTAATGTCGGTACTCAGAGCTTCCTCTACAGAAGGTTTTTCTTGGAAATCTTTAATTTTGCCAGACTCGTCTGTTACCACCACTCCGTAACTGGGAACCTCCTCGCGGGGAACCGATTTCATAACAATAGTAGCGATCGCCCCTTTTTCCCGGTGCCACTTCACAGCAGCAGTCAAGTCCAAGTCAATCAAAGCGTCGCCGCACAGCACCACAAAAGTATCGTCAAAAAACGGCGAGAAATCCTGAATTCGTTTCATGCCACCAGCAGAACCGAGAGCCTCTCCAATCAGTTCTCCCTCCTCAATTCGCCCTTCAAAAGAATAGGCAATTTGTACCCCAAACTTTTGACCGTCGCGAAAGTAGTTTTCAATCACGTCTGCCAGGTGGGAAACATTGACCATAATCTGGTCAAATCCGTGCTGGCGGAGCAATTCAACCAAAAACTCCATCACTGGCTTTTGCAGGATGGGAATCATCGGTTTGGGTATTGTCTGAGTAATAGGACGGACGCGAGTGCCTTTACCGGCCGCCAGAATCATCGCTTTCATTATTAACTTCCTCAACCCTCTGTTAACTGATATCAACTGAACAATTAGATGCTAGCGGTTGCGCTCGAATCGATCGATCACAGCAAAATCCTGACCTCTTTATAGGCGACATCGTACCAGGCTATCAATCATTTATTCCGAATTTACCTGGATTTAAGAAACCAGGTATCGGGAACCAGCAATAATAACTTCACACTCCCGCTCTCCGCATCCGGGGCTCAGCAACAGAATGCCATAGAGCGAGATTCTGCCTGGAATCTTAACCGACGCAGTGGCATAGTTATTAGTTTCCTCCGAGAACCTAATACCCTGCAAGCTCAAAGCGCGCGGATTTTGAGGTCTTGGTAAAACTCCTCTTGAAGCAACTCTACTTTAGACTGAGCCGATAGCAGCAACAACGCCCAAAAAATACCCACGCGGTCATGATTTGGCAAGTGAACTTCCCCAGTCGATACCGGGTGTTCTGGGTTGACAGGAGAGTGCAAATCGTTATCATGCCAGAGTTCTAGCAATTTGTCCAAGTCCAGCCAACCCTCGTCAATTTCCGCCCCGCGCTGAGCCAGAAACCGTTCGAGTTCACTAGCAGTTTCTACGAGATTTTCTTGGTGAGCTAGCTCAAAGATAGCCTGGGCCGCTTGCGATCGCATTTTTGAGGTAGGGCGGCGCCGGGGGGTAACTGTCTCCTGCTCCATTGCTGCTTTCATTAGCTGCAACTGCTCAATCAGTTCTGGGAGAGTCACCGGGCGTTTTTGCGGTAGTTGAGCTACACCGCGACGGCGCAATTGCCGTTCTAAATGCTGCGGCAAGTGTCGCCCGCCTGAGTGCTCTGCGTCTTCTACTGCCGGCTCGTCGGCCGAGTCGGGATTCGCGGGGGGTTCGGAGAGGACGATACTTTCTGCTTTGAGCAAAACCAGCATTGAAGCGTACAAAAACGCTTGGCCGGAGTGGGACAAATCGGAGAAATCCTTACTCTGATCTGTATCGCAGGCGTTCGTAAGCTTGCTCAGACATCGATCGAACACTTCAATTACCTTAACGTCCCAAGGATCAATTTCTCCCCGTTCGGCTAGGTCAATTAAAATTGCGATCCCCTCGGAAATCGTTTCTAAGCCATCTTGGTCTCGGGAAACGGCCATTCGATTTTAGATTTTAGATTTTAGATTTTAGATTTTGCCTCTGAGAAAACCAGAGAGCATATCAAGTTAATTGGCAGTTATTTCAGCAGCTTTGGCCTCAATGGCTGCTATTTCTAAACTTATCGGTTCTGCACTTTCTAACAAAGGTTGTTTGCCTTCTACTTCGGCTTTATAGCGTTCAAGATTTTGTTCTAATTCCTGAATCCGCTGCTCTTTTTCGCGAACTTGGCGGAGTTGTTGGCGCGAGGCGAGGGTTCGCTGCATTCTCGACCACAGACTGAACAGCCACGCTAGTGTGGCTCCTAATCCGGTCGCTACAATTAGTTCTACGCACAGCGGAGCTTTAACTTGGACGCCTTCGATAACTTGAATGGCGACTGGCTGTGTATTTTCGATGCTGAATAATACTAGAGCCAAGCAAATCAGAAAGATGAAGAAGAAATTTAGCGATCGCATTTTCTCTGTTCCTAATTCTCAATTCAGGTTAAGCAAATTATTTACCACTTGTCAACTGTTTTTTGGCAGATATTCTCAGTTTTTTTTATAAAATCAAATCGGGTCAATTAACCATAATATCCGGGGAGGGGCGGGTTTATTGCAGCTCTGAGAGTTGATTGAAGAGATTGGTTAACCCGCCCCTGCAGGACATATCCTCTTTAGGTTTGACCGATGTTTTGCGGTTTCTTGCCGATTCCCAGTGCTGGCAATATTTGATATTTCAAAGCAATGCCCACCGCCACAAATAAGGCAATAATCAGCGCCCCAATTCCTACGGGACTGGGAATCCAGAATATCGCCTCCAAATAGTTAACTTCTCCGGGTTTCAGCTTCCACACTAACTGTTTTCCTTGCTGATAGCTTTCGGGAACCAGCGCACCGGCGACAGTTTCAATACTTTCTGCGCCCCAAGGCGTGTTCAAGCTAAAGTCTAGCTCCAAAAGTCCCCCCGGACTCAGCAGCAGACTGCCGTTAGAGGAAAGCAAAGAGAGAGAGCGCAAATCCAATTCCAAACTCAACCGATTTCTCAGCACCAATAACAAATTATTCTGCTTGACATTCAGGTGAGATTCAAACTTCGGCAAATCGGTTTCTAGCCGACTTGAAACCAGAGATTTTGTCGTTGGTGCGACGGGATTGTAAAATTGGTTGAACTTGTCTTGCAACTCTGCTCCATTATTGAAAGGAATCCTCACTAGAACTTCTGTGGGGGAAACCCGTTTAGTTTTTCCGTCCAGCAACCTCACCCGGCGTTCTACGCTTTTCAACCATTCTGCAACAGTTTCGCTGCTGAAGCTCGTCAACCTTTCCCCTAGTTTAATGTGCTGCACGATTTCGCCGCGAGTTTGACTCTCAAAGTTGACCCCGACATCGTACTGAACGCATCCAGTCACTAGAGTTAAAAGGCAAAAAACCAAAGGTAAAAGAAAGAAAAAGTGCTTTTTCTTCTTCCCAGTTCCATCCTTGACATTTTGCTCTTTCATTATATATTTTTCCCTATTTTTACCTATTTGCATGAATTAGCAAAGCGTTGAATTGCCGACACTGTTTCTATGTTTGTTTAACTGGTTCCTAGGCTCTGCCTGGGAACCCATGTCCAGACGCTTTGCCTCGCAAGCTTTCATCCAAATTCGAGGCAGAGCCTCATCATCTGTATTACCAGGCAGAGCCTGGTAACGAGTAAAACCGCACTGAACTTATTGCCTCGAAGCTACACCCAACTGTTGAAACAGCATACTTGGCAAATAGGCTGCACCGCCTACCCATTCGGCTTCGCTACTTAAATCTGCCAAATTTTTAAAGGCTTCAAAAATGCTGCCTGCCACCATTGTATTCTTGACGCGACCCACAATTTTGCCTTTTTCTACTTTATAGCCTAAGTCCAAATTGACAGAAAATTCGCCAGCTAACTGATTGGACTGACCGGCACCTAAAACCTGCTCTACTATTAGACCTTCGTCCATGCTAGCAATCAAGTCTTGAGTGGCGGTATTTCCTGGGGAAATGCAAAAGTTAGTCAAATCAGGGCCTGGGCGAGACAATCCGCCACGAAAACCGTTGCCGGTTGATTGTACACCGGCGCGAGCGGCCCACCTGCGATCCCAATAAAATCCGGTGACAGTACCTTTGTCTATCAAGACTTTGCGGGTGGTGGGTGTACCTTCGTCGTCAAAGGGACAAGCAGAAGGGCCTAAAGTGGGGTCTTCAAAAAAGGTAAAGCGTTCGTCAAATAAGGTTTCGCCGATTTTGTCGGCTAGGGGAGAGGCTTTTTGAACTACTGCTTGGCCTGAAAGGATGGTATCAAAGAGGCCGCCGAGGGTGCTAGCGGCGGCTCTGGGGGTAAATAATACTGGGTAGGAACCGCTGGCGATGGTGGCTGAATGTTCGGCGAGGCGGTATTTTTCGAGGAGTGATTGGAGGATGCTGTTGGTGTCCAGGGGACGATCGCGCGCTACGTCGTAACTGTATGCTTGCATAAAGTCTTCTCCCTTTACCAAATTGCCAGCAATAGTGCCGCTGACTATTTGGCTGCTTCTTTCGGCATACAAGTCTTGCGTCGTGGCAATTTTCACGCGGCCGCTGCGGACGTGGAAGCCGACATCTACCATAATATCGGGATTGTAGGCGTGAACTTGCTCGATCAGGTTTTTGCCGTTTTCCACTAATTCTTGAGTTGTGGGCGGAGTGTAGGTGGTTTCCGGGCCTTTTAGGTGGAAGCTGGAGGCGAGTTCAAATTCTGCGGGGTCGCCGATTTCGGCTGTTTGAATCGCTGCATCTACTAAATCGTCTATCCGCGTTAAATCTGTGGAACTAGCAAAACCGATTTTGCCGTGCGAAATCAGCCGCAGTGCTACGCCTTGCAGTGCTTTGGTTTGTAGGGATTTGAGGCGATTGTTTTCAAATTCGATGGGGGTGTCTTGACTCGACAGGTAGTATACTTCAGCAGCATCGGCGCGTTGAGATGCCAATTTCAAAATCTGGTCTACGGTTGAATCGCTCACAATAATAATAACCTGTTATGCTGTTCTTTTTTAATTTTAGCGATTGTCTCGCATGAAAATTGTCTCTATCACCCTTACCGGCAATAACGCCGACTTAATAGGAGCTGCTTTAGTCAGTGTCGTCCATTGGGTAGATGCTTGTATTGTAATTGATACCGGCGTCTCTGACGAAAGTCTAGCCATTGCCTCAGCCATTGCTAGAGAAAAATATGTAGAGCGCAAATTCGAGTGGGTATCAGACTTTGCTCTCGCTCGGAATTTTGGCTTTGATGTTGCCAAAGAAATAGAAGCTGATTGGGCAATTATCCTAGATACAGACGAACGCATTCACCTCGATCTAAATAATATTCGAGATGTAATAAATAGTCTAGTCGGTGACATTTTCCTGGTTTACGAAACTAACAGAACTTACTGCAAAGAAAAGTTGTTTAGAATCCCGACACCAGGAAAATATATCGGCGCGACTCACGAATACTTCGACGTGGGCATAGGAATTCGCACTTTTATGGAAGCGCTTGCATTTTCCGAAGTTCCAAAAACTGCTGCGGCTAGTTTAGCTAAATTTAACCGAGATTTAGAAATACTCAGCCGACTTGTGAAACAGGAACCAACTAATACTCGCTGGTTATTTTACTTGGGAGAAACTCTCAAAAGTTTAGGCAATAACCAACAGGCAATAATTGCTTATCGAGATTGTGCAAATTTGAACGGTTGGGACGAAGAAGCAGCTTGGGCTTGCTACCGAGAAGCGGAGTGTTTGCTGGCTTTAGAAGAGTGGCGAGAAGCCATTAATGCCTGTGCCAAAGGGTTGACCAAACACGCTGGAATTGCAGAATTAGCTTGGCTAGCAGCCTATGCGTCTTACTATGGAGGCTTGAACTCTCAAGCGATTAATTGGGCTTATTTGTCAATAGCAATGGGCAAACATCAAGGCTATGGCAAAGGTATTCAAAGGATAGGATTTCAATACCCGGAAGCACAGTATGAAAAACCTTACGATGTCCTGAAATATGCCTTGCTCCGCAGCGGAGATGAAGCGGGAGCTAAGTTGGCAGAACAACTTTATCAAAATGCTTACCAACTGCGGATGCGGAATTGTGGAATTGATAAGTAGGTTAAGCGAAGCATGAAAGCCGAAGCAAGCCCATAAATCTAAAGGCAGTAAACTCCCAATCCATAAATCTCACAACCTACTTTCGCACAAGTTACCTAATTTTTTAGCGTTGAGTTTTTGGAGTTTGAGATACAGAATCATCAGTCAAAAGTTAATAGCATAACTGATAACTGATGACTTGATGATTGAGGGGCCCTCCCAGGAGAGGGCATCTAGGGCGCTCCCCTGGCTCCCGTGGCTCCGGCTGGCTCAGATTATGCCTCCGATACCTATTCCGGTGGCAGTCCCCCCGCATCCGCCGATGCCACACCTGTGGAGCCTGTGGAGCCGTCAGCTCCGGTTGGTCCGGTTGGTAGGGTTGGTACGATTGGTAGGATTGGTCCGGTTGGTCCGGTTGGTAGGGTTGGTACGATTGGTACGATTGGTACGATTGGTCCGGTTGGTCCGGTTGGTAGGGTTGGTACGATTGGTAGGGTTGGTACGATTGGTACGATTGGTCCGATTGGTCCGGTTGGTCCGGTTGGTATGGTTGGTCCGGTTGGTAGGGTTGGTACGATTGGTAGGGTTGGTACGATTGGTACGATTGGTCCGATTGGTCCGGTTGGTCCGGTTGGTATGGTTGGTACGATTGGTAGGGTTGGTACGATTGGTCCTGTGGCTCCGGTTGGTCCTGTGGCTCCGGTTGGTCCGGTTGGTATGGTTGGTCCGGTTGGTCCGGTTGGTCCGGTTGGTCCGGTGGCTCCGGTGGCTCCTGTGGCTCCGGTGGCTCCTGTGGCTCCGGCAGCTCCTGTGGCTCCTGTGGCTCCTGTGGCTCCGGCAGCTCCTGTGGCTCCTGTGGCTCCTGTGGCTCCTGTGGCTCCGGCAGGTCCTGTGGCTCCTGTGGCCCCTGTGGCTCCGGCAGGTCCTGTGGCTCCTGTGGCTCCTGTGGCTCCTGTGGCTCCGGTGGCTCCTGTGGCTCCTGTGGCTCCGGCAGCTCCTGTGGCTCCTGTGGCTCCGGCAGCTCCTGTGGCTCCGGTGGCTCCGGTGGCTCCTGTGGCTCCGGCAGCTCCTGTGGCTCCGGTAGTTCCGGCAGGTCCTGTGGCTCCGGCAGCTCCTGTGGCTCCGGTAGTTCCGGCAGGTCCTGTGGCTCCTGTGGCTCCGGCAGTTCCGGCAGTTCCTGTGGCCCCTGTGGCTCCTGTGGCTCCTGTGGCTCCTGTGGCTCCGGTAGTTCCTGTGGCCCCTGTGGCTCCTGTGGCTCCTGTGGCTCCTGTGGCTCCGGTAGTTCCGGCAGTTCCGGCAGTTCCTGTGGCTCCTGTAAATCCTTGCACCCCTTGAACTCCAGTAGCACCAGTTGCACCCGTGACGCCCGCTACTCCTGCTAAACCTTGAGGTCCGGTTGGGCCCGGCACTCCCGCTGGACCTTGAAGGCCCGTTGCACCGGTTGGACCTGCTGGTCCGGCAATTTGCGAAGGAATGGTGATGAATCCCTCACCAGCAACTTGTAATGTAATAAAGTCCGTTTCTGTAAGGTTGACCGTACCGGGCAGCACCGCTAAAAAATTCCCTGTTACCAGTTCCTGAATTGCTGTGTTGCCATTCACAGAGACAACCGCCACATCATTAAAAGTCAACCTATCTACCAAAGCTATATGATCTTTACCTTGAGTAAAGTCCGTAATCGAATCAGCTTCGTCAGTCGTGAGTCCTCCTAGTACATTGAAGCCGCTGCCCCTCCCAACCATAAATATGTCATTGCCAGCGCCACCTGTCAGTGTGTCAACTCCTTGCTCTCCAATCAGAAAATCGTTACCTTTGCCGCCGGAGATAGAGTCATTACCCGTGCCGCCGTAAATAACATCGTCATTTTGGCCACCGAAGATGGAGTCGGAACCTTGGTTGCCGTATATGATGTCGTTGCCTTGATCTCCAAACAACAGGTCATTGCCAGCCAGCCCCCATATTTTGTCGGGTGCTTGCAATCCGCTGATAATGTCGGCATTGGGGGTTCCATTTAGAAAGTCAATTGCTGCTGTACCTAAAATATTTGCCATTATCAAAAAATACCAATTTAGAATTGTTTAATTTACTAACACTCTCAAAGGTGTTCCAGGAATATATTAGATGCACCTGACAACTCGATCGAGAAATGCAAGTTTTTTCTCGATGCTTTCTTGAAGTAGTGTTTTGCTAACACACTCGGATCAGAAGTTACGTTGAAAAATATCGAAACTTACAGGAAAATAACAATATTAATCTACAACCGTGAGCTTTGAGGTCAGACTGAACAAATACTCAACTCGTTTACTTCGTAATTGCTAATGCTACTTGTGAAACTCTAGCAAATATCTCCTAGTCTGTCAAGGAGCCTTGGTAAAATTTTAAAAAGGAGTAGATTTTGTCAATACCCCTTTGGGTAGATATATTATTAAATAATAATAATAATGATAATCAAACAAGGAGTAAGAGTGCGAAAGTCCGCCGTCTGCGGACTCTCCACCACCAGCGATTATCATTATCAATAAGTTGTTCACTCGCTCTAGTTGCAGGCGAGCGATAATAGTTGCACCGCAAGCGCACGGCAGCAGGGTAAACGCATCTTGTCAATAACGAGGGGTTTTAGCACTGCGGACTCGGCTTTATTGTTGTTTATTGAGAACGATTTATCCACGTGTAGCGCTTTTGTCTCTGCTCAAACGCTATATATGGGAATTTAAAAATTAGATGCGTTTACCCTGTTACAAAGGTTGCGTTTAACCTATAGCAGATGGCAGATAAATAGAGGATCTTGGAGTCAGTAACATCTAACAAACTGGTTGAAAAGCTGCTGTTACCGTACCTGATGAATCGGCTATCCCTTCTATAAATTTAATTATGACTAACTTAGCCATACTAAACAACAAAAAGTTACAATTGTTGCAATTAACGCCACCCAGATAAACCTATTATCTTTCGTATTAACCTGACTCAAATCTACAGGTTCCTCTACGGCTGGCTTGGGTTTAGCGTACTTGATATCAGCGTTCGGATTAGCTTGAAAATTAATTGATTGATTTTCATCTAAAGCTGCCAAATCAGGGATTTTCACCATCCATTCAGGAGGGATAGTGAGTTTGGGAGCTTCGAGAATGAACAGCAAGCGCTTTGCTTGCTGGCGGGTTTCTTGGCGGGGATGGCGGGTGAGCGCACGGCAAAGCTCGATCGCCTTTTCTGTATTGCCAGAGGCTTCGTAGGCGGTCACTAACCACATCTGCACCTCACCGCCCAACCGGGAATTTCGATCGACTAAACCGGTAGCTGTTTCTAAACTCTGCACAGCTTGAGCATACCGGCCACTCTCAAAAGCTACTTGCCCAGCTTGGTACTCAGTTTGAACAATTTCTAACTTTTCTGAAGTCACGAGCACCCACCCAATTCACAAATATTACTTCCCAAATTCCCCAAACACTAGAATTCGCTGTTGTGTTGCGACATACCCGACTCGTTGTCGCGTTTGGAACCCAGCAAGTCTAACTGGTCTACTCTAATTATAGGTAGCGAGCGATTAGCTCCTGTACTGCGGTCTTGCCAGCGATCGAACTTCAAAGAGCCTGTTACTCCAATTTGAGAGCCTTTGCGAACGTAGTCAGCAGCGACTTGCGCTGTTTTGCCCCAGATTTCCAGATTGAACCAGTCTGGCTGATCGCTGTTCTTGGTTCTGCGATTCACTGCCAGCGTCAACTTGCACAGAACTGTACCCGACTCAAAATATTTTACGTCCGGGTCGCCGCCGACGCGGCCTACTAAATGCACAACATTAAGACTCATAAACTTTTTTGGGAATGTGGTCGATCGGTGATGTAGTTAAACAGTCCATACGGGCATTAGCCTCCAAACTGAACTTGGAACAACGCTTGTGAGGCTTCATCCTGATTGTACACCGAGTTAGGAGAACATATTGATGGTGGATGATTGGCAAGTCTGCGCTCAACCTGAGCTCGACAATGTACATTTCTGACTAGACTCAGGATGAAAAACGTAATAGAATCCACCTCGGTTACACTTTTGTAACAACATTATTGCACACAATAGTATTTTAGTTTTTGGGGGGGGTACGAATCAGTGGGTCTTCTCAATCGATTTTCGTTATCTAGAGATATGGGTATCGACCTCGGTACTGCTAACACGCTCGTTTATGTATCGGGCAAAGGTATTGTTCTGCAGGAACCTTCTGTAGTGGCGATCGACCAAGATTTAAAAATACCGCTGGCTGTTGGAGAAGAAGCCAAAAAAATGCTCGGCCGCACGCCAGGGAATGTCATAGCACTGCGCCCGCTTCGCGACGGGGTAATTGCAGACTTCGATACGGCAGAACTAATGCTCAAGACTTTTATCCGCAGGGTTCACGAAGGCCGAAGCTTAGTTTCGCCACGGATCATTATTGGCATCCCCAGCGGTGTCACCGGAGTCGAGAGGCGTGCTGTCATTGAGGCGGCGACTCAGGCCGGTGCTAGAGAAGTACGGTTAATTGATGAACCCATCGCGGCGGCGATCGGGGCTGGACTGCCTGTTGCTGAGGCGACTGGCAATATGATTATAGATATAGGTGGAGGTACTACGGAAGTTGCGGTTTTGAGTTTGCAAGGTACGGTGATCAGTGAGTCTGTGCGGGTAGCCGGCGATGAACTCAATGAGGCGATCGTCCAATACATGAAAAAAGTTCACAATTTGGTCATCGGCGAACGCACTGCTGAAGAAATTAAGATTCAGGTTGGTTCTGCATATCCAACTCCAGAGGATGACGATGTAATGATGGAAGTGCGGGGCTTGCACTTACTGTCGGGTTTGCCGCGAACTGTTACTATCAAGGGCCCAGAAATTCGCGAAAGTATGTCGGAACCGCTTTCAGTAATTGTGGAAGCTGTCAAGCGTACTTTGGAACGCACCCCGCCGGAATTAGCAGCAGATATTATTGACAGGGGAATTATGCTGGCTGGTGGTGGCGCGCTGATGAAAGGTTTAGATACTCTGATCAGTCACGAAACAGGAATTGTCACTCACGTGGCAGCCGATCCTCTGTGCTGCGTGGTTTTGGGAACTGGTAGAGTATTGGAAAACAAACAGTTGGAACGGGTTTTCAGCGGGCAGTCGTCGCGTAATATGTAGTTAACAAATTTGGGATTGTGGATTTAGAAATAAATACGGCTGCAATCTCAAATCTAAAATCCTGACTTAACAATTTTAGATTAGTGAAATTATGCTAAAAAATACATTCCGAAAGTGGTGGGATCTGCGGCTGCAAATTGCTCTTCTAGGTTTCGCTGTAACTGCCGCTTGGGGAGTTCGACAAACACAAGGTGCGGCAGTATTTGAAGTTTACAATTGGGTGACTCGTCCGTTTCACGCCAACGGATCAGCGCAAGAGGAACTCATCTCAGCGCGCACTCAAGAATTGCAAGCGCAGGTATTAGAATTAGACAATCAAAATCAGAAGCTAAAAGAGCTTTTAGGTTACGTGTCGGCTAAGAAACCAGCAGGGATTGTAGCTCCTATTGTGGGTCGCAGCGCCGACCACTGGTGGCAGCAAGTAACCTTGGGGCGCGGCAGTAACGATGGCATCAAAACAGATTTTACTGTGATGAGTCCGGGCGGTTTAGTAGGCAGGGTTGTCAGCGTTACTCCTAATACTAGCTTGGTGCTGTTAGTTAGCGACGCTACGAGTCAATTGGGTGTGGGAATTACCCGCAGTCGTCACATGGGTTTTATGCGCGGGAAAGGCGGAAATCAGGCGGTGATGGAGTTTTTTGAGAATGTTCCCAATGTCAAGCCTGGGGATGTGGTTTCAACTTCTTCTTACAGTCAGTTGTTCCCTCCTGGTTTGCCGGTGGGAAAAGTGGTTTCGGTGGATATGAATAAAACTCCGGCTCCAGAGGCTGTGGTTGAGTTTTCTGCACCGATGAATGCTCTGGAGTGGGCGGTGGTTTACCCCCACTCTAAGCAAGCCGAACCGAAGGATTCGCCGAGTCAATCTTCAGCAGCATCTGAGGGAGCACAGCAATAATGAAAGCTTTATCTCGGATGTCTTCGCGATCGCGCCAATTTCTCAATTTCGCCGTTACATTTCTATCTGTGATGCTGTGCATACTGATATTGCCCACTCGGATGCCGGGAATGGAATTGTTGGGAATTGGGCCTAACTGGCTGTTAATTTGGTTGGTAGCTTGGAGTATTAAGCGGAAACGTACAGTTTGGGGAGCTGCTAGCATGGGCTTGGTTTTGGGGTTTCTTCAAGATGCGATGACGGCTCCTCATCCCAGCCACGCTGTGAGTCTAGTTGTTGTAGGAGTCTTAACAGTTGTTTTGCAGAAAACCTGGTCGATTCCGGTAGATATTGTTGAGAGAGATCCGATTCCGATCGCGTTAATTGTGTTTGGGATGGCAGTGGTAGCGGAAACGGTGATGGGGCTGCAATTTTTTTCTATGGGCGATCGGGGTTTACTGGAAATTTGGAGCTATCACCAGCGAGTGGCTTTGTGTTCTGCTATTCTTAGCAGTCTTTGGGCTCCGGTGATTTATTTTCCCCTCAATCGCTTGTGGGAAATGACCAGGAATTTAGAAAAGTCTTAGTCATTAGTCATTAGTCATTAGTCATTAGTCATTAGTCAACAGTTAACAGTTAACAGTTAACAGTCAACAGTTAACTGGAGTCATTCTACTATGACTTGTTGGCGCGAACCTAATAAGTGATGAACGGCAATAATCAAGTCGGTGAGAATGAAATTAGGCTGGTGCTTTTGGAGTTGATAGCGGCTGCGAATTCCGCAGGTAACGGCAATTGTAGGTATTCCTAATGCTTTTCCTGCGAGGATGTCTGCTTCTGTATCTCCGATCATCCAAGCCGAACCCAGCGATGACTCAAATTCTTCTGCAACTTCAGCCAACAATTCAGTTTTTAAGGCTGTATAGTTGTGATAGGCGGCATCCGCCATCTGAGTTCCGCGAATGCTGGTAAACAGTCTGGCTAAACCGTAATTTTGTAACAGTTGAACGGCTTGATTTCTCGGCCGCAGGGTGACTAAAATCAGCCGCACGCCCCGGGAGTGCAGAAGTCCGATCGCCCATTGCACTCCCGGCTGGATACGATCTAAGTGCAACAAGTCTGGCTGATTGACAATCTGACTGACGCATCCGAGAAAAACGTGAATTTCTTCTCCCGACAAGCCGGAACTTTTGGCGATTTCAGCATCGGGCACTCGGTTTTGTTTCATTTGCCAAAACTGCTGTTTGCTGAGTATTTGAAGGTTGAGGTTGATTCCCCGATCGAGATAAGCTGCTTGAGTGTCGGCTAATCCTTGTTGATAGGTGGCATAGTAGCGATCGGACACATCGACTATGGGCCCGTCTAAATCGCAAAATACCGTCATCCGGGGGGACGAGTCAGCCTCTGATGGTAGCTTGTACTGAAGGTTTTCGGAGTCTTGGGCGACAGCAGTTAACATAAAACGTTAAGTAAATCTAGGGAGTTATACATTTCTTGACTGTAGCAAAAAATGTATAAGTTATAATACATAAATTTTAATGCTTTTATTAAAAAAACCTATGAATTTTTTGAGGATGGGGTTCAATAAGGGCCAGAGAGCCTGTGCGTGGATAAATTCAAGGGAAAAAGTGATTTTTGTGGCTGTTGATATGTGCTTTAGCCATTAAAGTTTAGAATTAAGTTTTTAGTCTTGTGTAATTTACCCATGCTCAAACAAAGCGATTTTGTTAGGAATTCGGACACTAATCGAGTAGAGGTGCTGTCCGAAGCACTGCCTTACATTCAACACTTTGCCGGTCGCACCATAGTGGTCAAATATGGCGGTGCGGCGATGAAAGATAGCAATCTCAAAGACAAGGTGGTTCGGGATATTGTGCTGCTAGCTTGCGTGGGGATGCGTCCGGTTGTGGTTCACGGCGGCGGCCCGGAAATTAATATTTGGCTGGAAAAACTGGGAATTGAGCCGCAATTCAAGGATGGTTTGAGAGTGACTGATGCGGCGACAATGGAAGTTGTAGAAATGGTTTTGGTGGGGAAAGTAAATAAGGAAATTGTTTCCTTAATCAACCAAGCTGGCGGCAAAGCAGTGGGATTGTGTGGCAAGGATGCCAATCTGATTCAAGCTCGTCCAGATGGCCGGGAAGGAATTGGATTTGTTGGTGAAGTCAGCGGCGTGAAAATCCAGATTTTGGAGTCTTTGGTGAACAGCGGTTATATTCCGGTGGTGTCGAGCGTGGCGGCGGATGAAAAAGGTCAATCTTACAACATTAATGCTGACACGGTGGCGGGAGAAATCGCGGCTGGTTTGGGAGCAGAAAAGTTGATTTTGATGACTGATACTGCGGGAATTTTAGAGGATTATCACAAGCCAGAGAGTCTGATTGCTAAGTTAGATATTCAAGAAGCAAGAGAGTTGGTTGAGTCGGGAGTTGTGTCTGGGGGGATGATTCCGAAAGTTAATTGTTGTGTGCGGAGTTTAGCTCAGGGTGTGAAGGGTGCTCACATTATTGACGGTCGAATTCCTCATGCTTTGCTGCAAGAAATATTTACGGATGCGGGGATTGGGTCGATGATTGTTGCTTCTGAGTTTAGCAGCGCGAACTTAAGGCCTAAGTAAGGCGTAAATCCTAGCGTGGGGAGGGCGGGTGCGTGAAATGGGTAAACTCGCTGCGATCGCGTATATCCTAACTAAACCTGCCCCTACCAACCTTTAGAAGGTACTTTTGGGAAATTACTTTAACTAATTCTAACCGTTGTTGAATTTCAGCTTTTCTTAAACTATGAGCAAACACTTTAGAGTTTTGGATTCTGTTGCGATTCTTAAGCCGATTTCAAATACGCGATTAGCGCTAGTGGAACCAGAATACGCCTTTATTTCTAGTTTGCCAGTTGGACTTGTGGGAACTATTATTGAAGTGTATGATATGGGAAAGGAATGTCAGTATTTGGTGGAGTTTGCTGATAGTCAAGGGAGTGAATATGCTATGGCTATGTTGAAAGCTGATGAAATTTTAGTTCTGCAATATGAACTTGCAGTTGCTTAGTAATGTGAGGAGAATAGAAGTTAGATAAGGGCGATTCCCTACGGGATAGCTGCGCTTCACGCACTTTCGGAAAATAAGGGCGATCGCCTTTTAGTTTTGCACTTAAATCGCGCCATCATTTAACGTGCAGTTTCAGCTTGAATTTCTCGAATAATAGTTGATATTTCTTCGGCTGACTCTAGGTGTCTAGCCAAAACTTGAGCAGTTTTGTCCAGCAAGCGTTCCGAAAAAACTTTAGCTAAGTCTTCCCGTAAGCCTTGCCCTATATAAAACTTAAGCAATGCTTCTACAGACATATCTCGATTCGCCGCTATTTTCTGAAGTGATGCTAAAGTATCTATTGGAATGTTTAGCGAGACTATTTCCGCTGTACGAGGTCGCAATTGCAATTTTATTTCTTCTTCAGAATTGTTCATAGAATTTCCTTTTAGTGCGGGTAGCAGGACGGGAAGAAATGATGCGTATTCGCAAGCTGCGTTCTATAGCGATCCTAAATCATTTGTATAATTCTGGTAGGGGCAATCCCCCCGTGGTTGCCCCTCTCTATCTGGGGTAGGCACAGGGGCACTACCCCTACAAATTTTGTGAATCATTTAGGATCGCTATACATAAACAACCAGTAATAGGCGTTGAGTGCGGGAGTAACCGAGGATAAAGTTACGCTGTTCGTCATTAGCCGTTGCATCTCCCTCCTGATAGAATGGATCGAAGAAAACTTCTGCGGCTTCTTCAAAGCTAACGCCATGCTTTTCTAGGTTAATCTGAAATTTGTTTGTGTCCCATTCAAACTCAACGCCTTGAAGTCTGTACACACTATCCAGGCTTCGATATTAACATTATTTAAATAAGAGCGATCGCACTTTCGGACAATAAGGACGATTCCCTACGGGATAGCTCCGCTTCACGCACTTTCGGAAAAAGAACAATTGCGCTACACTCAAGACATTATGAGACTGCTTTGAGGTATTGCGTTACAGGCTTCAAATCGATGTCATCGTTGGAAGTCAGTATTTTAAATAAATGACGCGGGATGCCGGCTGCAATCAAAACTTCCAAATCGCGATCGAGCTTTGAGCAGTTCTCATAAATGCCGACTTGCCTGACTTACGCAAGCTAAACAGGCCTTTCATTCTCCCGCGAACTAATTGCAGAAAGCGATCGCCCATTGATAGAGTTTCAGTGCTACACTAAAATTACAGCCTTGTTCGGTGGCAATTACGTGATACCCTACTTGCACGAGGAAAATACATGGTAACTACGCTCGAAATTGACAAAACTCTTCTTCAAGAAGCCCTTGATTTGAGTAACCATCAAACACCTACTACATTAATCGAAGCAGCTTTACGCGAGTACATCCAACGTCGCAAACAATTAAAAATATTAGAATTGTTTGGTACTATTGAATACGAGGAAGATTATAACTACAAGCAACAGCGACAAACAACATGAATGTTCTTGTTGATAGTTCGGTTTGGTCGCTGGCTTTGCGGCGTAACACAACAAATGATGCGATCGCGATCGTTAAAGTCCTACGCGATTTGATTGCAGATGGACGAGTTGTTTTACTGGGGGCTATTCGTCAGGAGGTGCTTTCTGGGGTGCGCTACAAGGAACAGTTTATTCGATTACAAGAGTATCTTCGTGCTTTTCCTGATTTAGAGCTAACAACTGAAGATTATGAGTTAGCCGCAGAGTTTTTCAATACCTGTCGCAGTAATGGCATTCAGGGTTCAAATACTGATTTTCTGTTATGTGCCGTTGCTCATCGTCGTGGTTACAGCATTTTCACTACTGATAAAGATTTTGAGAATTTCCGATCGCACATTCCTGTTGTATTGCTATGAGGGTAATTTCTCAGTTTATATCTTAACTTAGAGATGCCGATCGCACTTTGGGATTTGAGATGTCCGAGGGCCGATCGCACTTTGGGAAGGAAAGGGCGATCGAGCTTTGACGAGTCCTCATAGATGCCGACAAACTGGCTTACGCAAGCTAAAGATTCATCTTTCGGGTCATTGGTAGTAATGTCGGTAATTTCTTTGCTATACTTAAAGCATCGTCCGAAAGCGTTTAAAAGGAGCAAGAGTGTCAGCCAAAGATTACTATCATCCAGTTGTGAAACAGGCACTTGTTAAAGCTGGCTGGAAAGTTACTCATGACCCGTTGTTATTGAAATGGGCTAAGCGAAAACTATTTGTAGATATCGGAGCAGAAAAACTGATTGGCGCTGAAAATAATCAGTCTAAGATAGCTGTTGAAGTTAAAAGTTTTATCAGTGACTCTAAAATTTTAGATTTAGAGAAGGCTTTGGGACAATACATTCTTTATCAGAAAATTTTAGAACAAACTGAACCGGAAAGAACGCTCTATCTTGCCATACCTGCGATGTCTTTTGAGGAGCTTTTTATTGAAGATAAGTTTGCCGATCTTTTATTGGTCGATAATCATTTGAAGTTGATTGTTTTTAATCCACAAATAGAGGAGATTGTTAAATGGATACCCTAGTAGATTGCCGCCAGATTGTTAAAGGGATTCTCACTGAATACTCAGGGTTTTTTGCTTCTGAAATTGAGGTACAAAGTCAAGTAATTTTCGATTTAGAGAACGATCGGTATATGTTACTATCAATGGGATGGTTTCAGGGGAGAAGAATTCACGATTGTGTTATACACATGGATATTATCGACGGTCAAGTTTGGATTCAAGCCAATAATACCGATCGCTCGATCGCTGAAGAATTAGTAGCAGCGGGCATTCCCCCTAAGTTAATTGTTTTAGGACTTCAACCGCCAGAAGTAAGAGCTTATACAGCTTATGGCGTACCAAATTCCATACAGTCTCAAGAATTATTGCAAGTGGGTTAAATTTGCAGGGGAAGAGCGATCGCCCTTTTGGTTATTTGGAGGAAAAGGGCGATCGCACTTTCGGACAATAAGGGCGATCGAGCTTTGACGAGTCCTCCTAGATACCGACTTGCCTGACTTACGCAAGCTAAAGTAGCAGCGAAGGATGGATTTGGGACAAGAGACGGACGATCGCACTTTGGGACAATAAGGGCGATCGTACTTTCTCTAACTTTACTTAACTGGCTTCCAACTATTGAGAGATTCCCGAATCGAACTTAATTGGCTGAGGTACTCAATAAGCTTGGCTTTTTGATACTCAAGACGAGCTAGAATTTCCGGCGCTTCTGCTTCTTTCGTTTCCCGTTCCTTCAAAACGCGATCGAAGTCATTCTGAAACCTGTTGATATAATCATTGATTTGCCGTTCTGCACTTCGGAAATCAGCTTCCACCTGTTTTCCAATGACTCGCTCTAACAGTTTTTTATTTCTAGCTGTCTGCTCATCTATTTTGCGGTTGATCGAATCTAATGTTTGGCGTAAATCAACTTCAAAGAAGGAGCGATTTTCCGTTACAGGAACATCAGCATGATAGACTTCATCTGAATTGCAACAGCGACTTTTTCTCCCTGTTTCTTTCTTGCTAGTTCCGACAACTACTGCTAATTGGACATCTTTAATCCGTGCATCAATTCCGGGAAAATCAAAGCTGGGAAATTGAATCGGGTTGATGTTTAGTTTCACCTGCAAAGCATCGCCCAGATAAGCAGACAGTTCATCTGAGATTTTTTGGATATCTTTTTGAATTATTTTGGCTAACTCTTTGCGAATATTTGTTCCATCTCGAACAAGCTCATCTTGAGTATCTATCCACCAATTATGAATGTGTGGCGCACAAAACTCATTGATAGTTTCAACAATTTTCCCAGCTTCTGCCTTCGTTTTACACCGGATAATGCACGGATCGAACTCTTCACTATCAACAATCTGTTCAGAGGCAGAGGTACTGAAAGCTTGTGGAATAGACTCACCCAGTATATCCAACAAGGATGCACCTAACTTAAAGACTCTCCCTAGGCTTTGACCAAAGCCAGGGATTAATTCTAATACGGCTTCTCCCATGTCTCCTACTCTTTGTCCCCAGCCTATATTATCAGATGTTGCTGGTGGTAGTTGACGACTTTGTTGAGTTTTTTTTGGCTTTGGAGAGTTGGCGGAACGAGACTTTGCAATTTTATCTATCTCACTGGCTATCTGAGCTTTAGCCTCATTAGCAAATGTGGTAATGCCTTGACTAAATCCTTTGATTAGTGTTTGCTTCTGTTCCTCTACAGTTTTCTTTACAGATTCAATGTTCGCCCTCGCATTCTCCGAACGTCTTCTGTAGTCTTCTACTTTTTCTTTTAGGGCTTCAATTCCTATTTCCCAACCCCTAATCTGTGTATTCTGAGTATCCTCAATTGCCTTAGCAGCTTTATCAAGTTCTGCCACAACCTCACTCAATAGATTCCAGCCTGAATTTTGCGTAATCCTTTGAATGACTGTTTCTTGAATGCTCGGAATACCGCTATCTTGCAAAGCTCTTGGTGCAATCTCTTCAGGTAAAGGAATTACTCTCCTACCTTTTTCATCTCTCTCAGCATATTTGGCACTAAAGAAATCCTCAAAATCTTTTATCTCCTTTTCAGTTGCTTTTCCTTGCTGAATCAGTTTCGCTAAAAGTCCTTGTCGAGAACTAGCAGGGTAAATAACTGGATTGCAAAAGCCAAAGCCAACTAACTCTCGCTCTAAATCTTTAATGACATCAACAATTTCTTTGTCTCTCTCTGTTTTTTGGTCAACTTTATTCAAAATAAAGTAAATTTTTCCCGTGTTCTCAGCTATAAAATCCTTACGATTTTCAACTACATCCTTAAACAAATCAGCCACTGCATTATCTTTGTAGGAAGCGTAGTTTAAAATAAACAGGATGGCATTGCAGGTTCGCAGTGCTTCTAGTGCTGTCTGCTTCAGTTCATTTATGTTGAAGTTTGCAGACTCCCACTCATTAGGGCCGGGAGTATCAACTAAGGTAAAGCCTGTGAGAGAAGATAATTGGCTAATTGCTTCAATCGGATGCTCTATCTCAAAGCGTGTAGTGTTATCAGGATTGCCTTGTTCTCGGATTTCACGGGTACGCTGCAGGAATTTTTGCTGAATTTCGCCAGCGCCACCCTCAACAAGAATGACTGGTTTCTTTTGTCCTTCTCGATACTCTAAAAGTTTAGGAGTTTCGCCTGGTTTAATGTGTCGGACATCTGTGCGGCAGATAGTACAGGCGGCCGTTTCACTCGCCAGTACATCAGCACCGATGATAGAATTTAAGAAGGTGCTTTTGCCAGCTTTCATTGCTGCTATGACGGCTACTTGATACTTCTGATCTTGCAAAGCCTTTAAAGCTTTGTTGATTTCATCTTCAATGCTTTGTAGTCCTTGACTTTCATCTCCCTGAATGCGGAGTCCGTCACGGAATTCTTTGAGATATTTTAAGAGGAAAGTGCCTGTACTGTCAATGCTGGTGTATGCTGCTTGAAATTCTTGAGAAGACATAAGTTAATAATCTTGATTGAATAAAATATGAGAACAGACACAAAGATAATTGCCTGAGCGTTTCCAGTCGGTTTTAACTGAGGTATTGCACCATTCTCAATAAGCCTTTTAGGGACGGGCAGGATGCCCATCCCACGAAAAATTCACTCTTTGTGGAACGGACGGGCAGGATGCCCATCCCACAAGAAATTCACTCTTTGTGGAAGGGACGGGCAGGATGCCCATCCCACAAGAAATTCACTCTTTGTGGAACGGGCATCTTGCCCGTTATTGACAATGGTGCAAACTGAAGTCCCTGGCGCGAGTCAATGTTTAGTCGTCAGAAAAAGCCTTGCTAATCCCGTAAAATGCCAAACCTGCTAATGCACCTACGGCTATACCAACGGGCCCAGCAGCAGCACCAATACCAGCACCTCCGCCAACGGCACCAACTGCCGTCAAACCTGTAGCAGCTACCACACCAGCACCCGCAGCAGCACCCGCAGCAGCGGAACCTGCCGCTTTCGCTATTTCATCACCTTTAGCCATTGAAATACCTCAGTGTAAGGAACAAAAACTAACTTTTTGACTAACGAAAGTTAACTAAACAGGCAAAATTTGAAATATCACGATCGCACTTTCCCGCTTTTCTAAGTATTTGCACTTAGATGATGAGTCGGTAATTTAATACTAGACTACCTATTGTTAGCAAACAACTAACAAACGCTAGCAATTTCGGTTATGCTATCGTTAGCCACATCTCAACACACCCGACAATGGCATCAAAAGAAGACTTATTTGCCGAAGCCGCCAAACACTGGGACTTAGAAAGGCTGTACCAAGCTTTTGCAGAAGCTAAACGGCAAATCTCTCCTCGATCGCGCAGGGGACTCACAGAAACAGAAAAACTCTACCTGCGAGGATTGCTTTCCGGTTGCAGTCCCGCCGAAATCGCCCGCCAACTGTTTCAGAGTTCCAAAAGTGCAGAGGTTTATTTATGTAAAACTTTATACCAATATGTTAAAAAACTCGCAGATGTACCTAACGAACCTGTAGGAAATTGGCGCAATATTTGCGATCGGCTACAGGAAGCCGGATATAAAACTCAGTCTTCTCCTGAATTTAAAATAAATAATTCTGTACCTACAGAAGCATTAATAAAGATAGTTAATATAGGTTTTAAAGAAAGTACAGTATCAATTGATATCAACATTCGACTAGAATTCCCCTCAACTTCAGAAACTCCGAAAAAAGAAGATTTGGATAAAGAGGATTAGATGGGCGATCGCCCCTATAACTAATCTAACTGAAGGGATCTCGCCCCTCAACCACCAATCTTATAGAAAAGCTTTGCGCTCTAATCATACCCTCAACCAAACAGTATAAATGGTATAATTATAATCCAGAGCGATTCCTTCACATGGGAGGTTTTAAAAATGAGATTTATCAATCCCAAAACAGATTTGGCATTGAAAAAAATCTTCGGCGACGAACAAAACAAAGAAATCCTCATCAGTTTTCTCAACGCCATCCTCTACCAAGGTAATTCGGCGATCGAATCTTTAGAAATCCTCAATCCCTATCAACCTCCCAAAATTAGAGGAGTTAAAGATACTTACTTAGATATCCGAGCCAAGCTGAATAACGAGCCAACAGTCATTATCAAAATGCAGGTATTGAATGTAGAAGGCTTTGAAAAGCGGATCTTGTACAATGCTGCTAAAGCTTATTCGATTCAACTAGACACGGGAGTAGATTACACGCTACTCAATCCGGTAATTGCCTTAACTATTACTGACTTTGAAATGTTTCCCAATCTCGACAAAGTAATTTCCCGCTTTGTCCTCAAAGAAAGAGATTATCTGGTTGACTATCTAATTTACGATATCGAGTTAGTGTTTGTTGAATTACCGAAATTTGGCAAAAAATTAGAAGAATTAGAAACTCTAACCGATAAGTGGATATATTTTCTGAAAAATGCCAAAAGTTTAGAAGTTGTACCGGAACAAATGGGAGAAGTCCAAGCAATTCAGAAAGCTTTTGAAGTTGCCAATCGCGCCGATTTAACCCGCGAAGAGTTGGAAGATTTAGAACATCAGGAAATTTACATACAAGACCAGCGGAATGCTACTATTAAAGCTGTGAAGCAGGCTGTGAAAGCAAAAGCGATCGACATTGCCAAAGGACTTCTGGATGTGTTAGATGAAGCAACAATTAGTCAAACAACAGGATTGAGTATGGAGGAAATTCAAAAGTTGAAACAAGCCAGGTAAAAAGCGATCGACTATCAAGAATCCTTCGACACTTCCTCAAACTCTTCAGCATCCCCCGGCAAACCCGAACCCTCGCTACCCCTCAACCGTGGCGATTCCCCATTACTCGCACCCGCACCGTAAACCCCAGAATACCTATCCTCCAAACCCGAATCCCTCAGCGAAATCGCACTTCTTTGACTCGGCGACAATCTATCTGTCGATCGGCGATTTGTCCCAGAAATCGGCGGCTTCCGAGTTAAAGTTTTCCAAGCAGCCTTAACCCCAGTCACCAGGCTGCGAGTAGTTACCTGCACATTTTGCGCCTGCTTTTTGGCGCTACCAATACTTCGATCGACCTGTTTGACAACCTCGCCCGCACTTTGTACTCCCTCGCTGACATCATCCGTCAACTCGCTAATTTCCAGCCCCGTCAACCGAATCGCCTCCAAAGTGGGCGGAAATTCGCGAGAAAGCGTGTCAGCGAGCTTTTCCACGCTGCGGGCCGCCCGGGCCAGCGCTTGCACTGCAGGTATTAAAGTCACTAAAACAGCAGTCAGGCTAACTGCCACTAGCAAAATCGAAAGTCCTAGCCAAAATATGGGATCACTCACTTGAATCTCGGATTGGGGGTTGAGAATTTCATGCCATTTAGCGGATGGGAGGGCGCGACGGGGGACTCACTTCAGCTTCAGTTTCCGCCAGTGTTTGGCGTTCCCGCTGAGTCGCTTCCAAACCGGCCGCGATCGCCTCTTTGAGTCTAATCAAAGTTTCGTCCCAATTTCGGATTGCAGTTTCAGAAAGTCGATCGGCCTGCAACTGCACGCTAGTCGATAAATCCTCCGCCAACTCCGGCAAAGCATCGGCCGATTTTTTCAATATCTGCCGCGTCTCCTTGCCCGGTCGCGGTGCCATCAGCAAGCCAGTCACGGCCCCGATCGCAGAACCCACAAGCAAACCGCCAATAAATAATCCTGAACGTTTAGTTGACATTTTTATAACTTCTCTCCATACACCAATTTTAGGGGCGTTTGCCCGATCGCAGCCCTTTACAAAGGTAGAAATATTGTTGAAAATCCTACGGAGTTAGCACGGGCGGCAGTTTTAGGATAGCTTACCTCAAACGTCGATCGCGCCTGGGCCAAAGCATCCGTCCCAAACCCAGCAATCCCAAAAGTTGCTGAACCTGTTGCAGTTGCAATTCTAGTTGTTGATAACGCCGTCGCAGTTGGCGAGTACCTTGCTGCCTTTTACCAAGGAAATCCGGCGACGTACTGAGGACATTGCTGCTACAGCGTTCGATTGCTGCGATCCGAAGTTCCAAACGTGCGATCGTCCGCCTAATTTTCCCCACCTTCGCAGCGATATAAAAACAGACAAGAGATATCATTAAATTGATAATTACCACACCAGCCAGCATTATTTTACCTGCTTTCAACTAATCCCTTTCACCATCTCAATAACCTGTCAGTCGTCTTCAGACGACTTAAGCTTTGAGGCAGGGGTTTAAACCCCTGCCGGACTGCCGGACTGCAACAGCCCCAAGATACCCCTTGTAAAAGTTTTAAGCCTGAGACATGGCAGGCAAACAAACCTTAGTACCGCCCAAGCCGCAATAACCGTTCGGGTTTTTAGCAAGATACTGCTGATGATAGCTTTCTGCGTAATAAAACTCAGGAGCATCAATAATTTCAGTAGTAATCTTGCCATAACCGGCCGGAGTCAAAGCCTGCTGGTAGGCATCGCGCGAAGCTTCAGCTAGCTGCTTTTGGCTGGCTGAATATGTGTAAATTCCCGATCGATACTGAGTACCCGAATCATTGCCCTGACGCATTCCTTGAGTAGGATTGTGACTTTCCCAAAAAACTTTGAGCAGCGTTTCGTAACTAATTACTTTCGGATCGAACACAACCAGAACTACTTCATTGTGTCCCGTCATCCCGCTGCAAACTTCGTTGTAAGTAGGATTCGGAGTAATCCCCGCCGCGTAGCCAACAGCCGTCGAAAAAACTCCATTTTGTTGCCAAAATTTGCGTTCTGCTCCCCAAAAACAGCCCAGGCCAAACAAGGCAGTCTCCATGCCGTTTGGAAAGGGAGGTTTGAGCGGATTGCCGTTAACAAAGTGACTTGCCGGTACCGACATCGACTCTGCCCGTCCCGGTAATGCCTCTTGGGGAGAGGGCAGGCTCGACTTTTTGCCAAATCCAAATAGCACCATAAGTTTGTGAGGGGATCTCTGATAAACGTCTTTACCTTACTTAATAATATCAGATGTATACTGAAAATAGTGGCCCTCTTAAAGGTAGAAGCTAAAAACCAGAAGGCCGATTTTTTTTACGGAAGGTTTTTGGTGATATTGCTCACTGCTAACTTAGTTTTAAATCACATTAGGGAGTGTTCTACGTCACCAAAACATACTTAAAATATCACTTATTGTTGAGGTATAAATCACGCGGATTTTAGGCAAAACAGCCGATTATTAAAGGTATGGTGTTGTAGTAGTTATTCAATACCATTTATTGGGAGTGTGTAGAAATGGCCGCTAAACCTTGCAGTCAACCTTTAAAATCTAATCCGTTTATTACTTACCGCGACCCAATTACAGGCAAGTGGATTGTCGTAAGTCAAAATTTGCCCCAAGCCGCAGAACAAGCACAGCTAGCAGCCGCTTGAGTTTTCCTCTTAATTTTATACCTGAAAAATCAACTATAATTTCAGATTGCGTAGGGGCGGGTTTTACCAACCATCTATGTCGGAAACGAATAATCTGACAAACCCGCCCTCCCAAGACGAACAATCCAAATGTACATTTTTTCCATTCGTTCACAGACAGCGTTGATGTAGATTATTCATTGTGTGGGGGCGGGTTTATCTAGATTGTTTGCGCTTCTTAAATATTATTGGTAAAACCCGCCCCTACGGGTATTTATGGTTATTTAATCGGAGTTAATTTCATCTCTTTTTGCAGTTCCAAATACCGATAGAGATATTCCGAAACTATCCCGTGCAAAAACAAGTCGCGTGCCGCATTAAACGGACTGTTTGGCGCTAGCGGATGGCGATTGACAATTACATGATTCCAGTCGCAATTTCCGATAATCTCGCTGACGTACACTCCGAAGTTTTCATCTAACTGAAGCGACATCACTGCTCGCGCAAATTCGTCGCTAGTCAAACACAAAGAATAAAAAACTTTAAACAATTCGATCGCCGATTCTAAATCCAGAATGTTTAGCCATCTGCGTTTTTCAAAATCTATGGCAACTTCTACAGGTTGAATGCTATCATAATTTATTCCCCGTTTTTTGACGACTTGCAACCAGTTAGGATTTGTCAGCATTGCCTGGTTGTAATCCCAGACAAAGTTATAGAGAATTAAGTCGTGTTCGAGAAACGCATTCTCAGCTAAATCGCTAACAGTGCGCGGATAAAGCTTTGACTTTTCTATCTGGGTGTCGGGGCCGTTGTCAATCAAGAAGTTGATAATGTTGGAGCCGATGCAGATGTGTCGGACAATTAAATAACAAGCTTCTGGCGATACAAAATTATTTAGGAAAAATGCAGCCGATTTGTGCATTAAAGTGTAAGCGCGGAATTGAAATGGCAACAGGCGCTTTGTTGTCATAATTACCGCCAGCAACAAGTTAGCAATTACTTTGATCGGAATCAGCAAATAACTGCGAGTCCAGTTTTGCAAATCCCGGATCATGTAGGCTTTTGCCACTAAATCGACGGGAATAGATCGATCGCAAAACAGCACATCCCAAACATTCGGATCTCGGCGGTTGTAGGGTTTAGTAGCGTAAGGAATTTTTCGCTCATCTGGGAGATTTTCGGTATCTTGTTTTTGCAGCTTTTGCATTAGCCTATTTCCTCCAATTGCAGCAAATATAAACGAGCAGTAACGCGAGCGGTTTTGACAATGCGACGGGCAATATCATCTGTCATCCATTCGGCATTAATCAAATTTTCCAGTTTGGCTAAATGCGACTCGTCATTCGATCCGTGATAAGCTAAAAACGATACTTGTTCTGATTGCAAACCGAGAGTTTCTTGAATTTGTCTTGCCCACTTTCCCGCCAACTGATTGCCCAAACCTTCGATAATAAACATACTGCCAATTAAATCAACCGGATTGTCCCGCGATGCTTGGTGAAAGATAAAAGCTGATAGCGCTTCGCTGCCAATATTCTTATCATATTCCACAATTTTTGCCAATTCACCGCCCACAGAAACATAATTTTGTTCTAGCATTTGATAGTCGCGATGTTCGTCTTGGGCATGGCCGATAAAAGTCGATCGCAGGCGAAAGTCACTCATGTTAGAAGCAGCGCGAGCAATCCAGCGAGCTCCCTCTACAACTTGCGGCCGGAGATTGCACAGCAAAGCTTGATAATCTTCTATTGTAAACTCTCCGCGGTACAATTTGCGGACAATAGGAACAGAACGAATTTCGCGCTCGAACTTCAGCCAAATCCAGGCTAACTCCCGCAACAAATAAGCTTGCGGAGAGTTGGGGTGTTCGGGTTTAACGCTTTCGAGAGGCGAAGCTTCCGGAACCTCATGAAAGTTAGAGAATTGAGAAATCATAGGCTTATGGGTATTTTCCACAGCAGTTAACATCATATATGCCGTTGTAAAGCGCCCGCTTTCCGGGACAAAACAAAAGATTTTCTGTCCCGGCTGCAACTTGCCCGAATTGAACAATTCCTCTAACATTAAATAAATCGAGGCGCAGCCTGTATTTCCCCGTGTGTATAAGTTGGTAAACCATTTTTCTTCAGGAATCATGCAGCCTGCTTGTTCCAGAAGTTCTACAATTTGCCCCCGGAAAAAGTGAGACGAATAGTGGCACAGCAGCCAGTCGATTTCCTGCGGACAAACTCTCCCGGCTTTAATCAACCGCAGCCAACCTTCAACGCCTAATTTCATTACATTGTCCAGCAAGCGAATATTTTGCCGCAAGTCAAAAGCTCCTGCTGTGGCTGCATCGAGGTAGGAGGAATAATCCAGCCAGCTTTTAGTGGATGTTTCGTTGGCTAATCCTGAATACATACAAACAGGATAAGCATTGGCGTGAGAAACGAGTTCAATCCATTCTATTTTTAAACTAATTCCTGTTGCGCTGGGATGGTTTTGGAGCAACAATGCTCCGGCACCGTCGGAGAGCATCCAGCGGAGAAATTCTGTATCGAAAGGCAGGATTTTTCCCGCTTGCAGTGAAGTCTCTGTTTCAAATTTGGTGTTTTTGAACAGGCGCGAGGGAAATTCGGAAGCGACGGCAATGGCGGTTTGTTTTTTGCCGAGTTCGATTTGAGAGGCGGCGTAATTTAAAGCACTAACTCCGGCACAGCAAACTCCTTGAGTTGAGACTATTTCTAGGGGAGATAATTCGGAAAGTTCCCCATGTACTGTGCTGGCAAATCCCGGTACTAATAAATCTGGTAAAGTAGTAGCGCAGGCCAATAAGTCGATCGCCCCTGGTTCCAGATTTGACTGAGAAATCGCGTCACGGACGGCAAACGCTGCCATTTGGCTGTTAGAATATAGTGTTTGCTGCTGTTTGTCGATCGCGTAGTAGCGCTGTTGAATCCCGTTGCTGTTGAGAATTCGCTGCCTGACTCTCGAAGGGCGCGAGGCAATTTTGCCAAGATATTCTTCCATATCATCATTATTAATCGGTTCTCCCGGCAAAAATTTTCCAATCCGATTGATATAAGCACTGTACATGGCGTAAACCTCCAAAGTTGCTAATTTAGTCGGGTGCGTTGGTTTCTTAAATCAAGCCAGAAAACATCTAAAATTGATTGTGCTTTGGGAAGCAGTGAAGTTGCAAGGAGGAAGCAGCTATCTTGTAGAGTCGCCGGAAATCAGGCAAGTTGAGCAACAGCGACAACAAGTTACCTGAAGCGGGGTGAAGTTTTATGTAATTGAGCCAATATGTAACTAGAGTTCCTTCGCAGCTTCCCGACTGAAATGGATATTGCAAAACTAGATACTTGGTATTCTCCTTCTCAACGCCGCACGGTTGTTTCGCTGTTGATGAAACGAGTAGGCGTAACTCGCACTAGGGCTGAATGCTTTATCAGGCTTTGGGTTTACTTATCGGTGAAACAGCTTCAGGAAAGCCAGCCCCGTCTCAAACCACCGCTGGCGAAACTGGAAGTGCCAGCAACAGAAGTGCAGTGCACTCACCGGGAAGCCGCCGAACTATTTTACTGCGATTCCGATCGCGGGAGCGATCGCGCCGCCGGAATGATGTTAGATAAATTAGCAGCACTCGGATTAATCGCAAAACACTTTGATGGTAACGCTACGGCAATTCAAATTCAACCAGTTTCAGAAATTTTAGAAACCGCCGAACCTCAAAAGCCTGTACAACTCGAATTAGATGATTTCAACCCTCGGTGCGACGCAATTATCGTTGCCAATTTATTAGCTACCAATTACAACTGGATGAACCGCAACACTAACGCCGTTCCCCACAAAATTGCTAAAATCCTGCGGCTTTTGGCCGATAAATACTCAAAGGGAATGCGAGTTTTGCGCCGCTCAGATAATCTCAATCCAGTCGGGTTTTACTTACTTTATCCCACAGCTAGCGAATCAGAAGTCAATTTTTTTAACGCTCCTAGCAAAAGCCTTCATTTAAGTTCTATTTCCGATATCGATCCTTTCAAGATGGCGCTACCAGGAGATCAAAATTGCCAGTCAGTATTTGTCCGCAGTTGGATGATCGATCCGCAGTATTTGTCAGAATACCGCATTGCTTTTCTCGAAGACGCACAAAAAGTTTTAGGCGAAATGCAAACAGATTTTCCCAATCTTTGCGACTTGTACACCCTGATGATTCACCCCATGTACGAAAAACAGTCCCTGGCTTTGGGATTTCAGAAGACTAGCAGCGATAGTCAATTATCTGTTTATTGGATGTATCTAGCATTGGATAGATTTTTAGCGTTGGATATCAAGGAAGCATTAGTTAAACTGTAAGATGATTCGGCGATGATTCGGCGGTTGAAACCGCTCCTTCTCAAACAAAGTCCGCCTACGCGGACTAAGAAATAAGGAGGATATTCTACTCGTTACCAGGCAGAGCCTGGTAACGCAGCTCCACAGGCTCTGCCTCCAATTTTCGCAAGCAAGCGAGGCAGAGCCTCTGTACTTCGGTTCCCAGGCAGAGCCTGGGCAACCAGTTAATCGCCGAATCATCTTGTCTATAAAACTTCCCGCCCCAAATAGGGTTGTAAGGCTTCCGGCACTTTTACAGTTCCGTCTGGCTGCTGGTAATTCTCCAAAATTGCCGCCATTGTCCGGCCCACAGCTAAACCGGAACCATTGAGGGCGTGAACGAATTGAGTGCCTTTTTTACCCGCTTCTTTAAAGCGAATATTTGCCCGCCGCGCCTGAAAATCTGCCACGTTGGAACAACTCGAAATCTCGCGGTATTTGCCCGCCGATGGCAGCCACACCTCTAAATCGTAGGTTTTGGCGGCCGCGAAACCTAAGTCGCCGGTACACAGTGCGATCGCCCGATAAGGCAATTTCAGCGCCTGCAAAACTCCCTCAGCATCCTGCACTAACTTTTCGTGCTCTGCCTCGGAGGTACTCGGATGCACAAGTTTTACCAATTCAACTTTATTAAATTGGTGCAATCGAATTAATCCCCTCGTATCTTTGCCGTAACTGCCAGCTTCGCGGCGAAAACAAGGAGTGTAAGAACAGTGATAAATTGGCAACTCTTCGGCTGTCAAAATTTCACCTCTGTACAAATTGACAACCGGAACTTCGGAAGTAGGAATTAACCACAAATCATCTTGGTCGCACTTGAAACTTTCTTCAGCAAATTTGGGTAATTGACCCGTAGCAGTGAGGGATTCTGTGTTAACTAAAAATGGGGGAATTACTTCTACATAACCGGCTTTTGTGTGGCGGTCTAGCATGAATTGAATAATCGCTCTTTCCATGGCTGCACCAGCTCCCATTAAGCTCACAAAGCGGGGCTGAGCAATTTTTACTGCCCGTTCAAAGTTGAGAATTCCTAATTTTTCGCCGATTTCCCAGTGCGGCAAAATACCGGAATTTTGGGGAATGTATTCGTCTCCCCAGCGCCGGATTTCGACGTTTTCCTCTTCATTTTTGCCGATCGGCGTTGAGGAACCCGGCAAGTTTGGCAGCGGTAGCAATAAAGCTTCTATTTGAGCTTTTAGGTCTTTTTCCTCTGCTTGCAATTCGTTCGATTCAGTGCCGACTGCGTTGCCTTCTGCCTGCAGTTCCTGAATTTCGGGAGATTCGAGGGGTAAACCCGATTTTCTTTTTTGACCGATGAGTTTGGCAATTTCGTTGCTGCGGGCTTGTAGTTGCGATCGCTTGCCTTCCAACTCCCGCTGCTGTTTGTCTAATTGGACGATCGGCTCGATTTCATAGTTACCTCCGCGCAGGTTGAGGCTTTCTTGCACGGCTTGCGGGTTTTCTCGGATTAATTTGAGGTCTAGCACAGATTTATTCTAAATCTTAAATTTTAGATCGGCTGGGACAGAACGAGATGATATAAAAGCTTTGTTAATCATTGGCATATTAAATCATAATTTATTCTGACCTAAAATCGTCGTTGGGTGTTACCCCTGAAGGGTGACACCCCACAAATGTATGTTATAGTTGCAAATATTAGTAGATGCACCCTGATAATTTTCTACCCCAGCCAGCGATGGTAGGGGTTTTTTTGTTGTGTGGCATGGAATTGAAGCCCTGAATGCACTATCAGTCTAAAAAAACCCGGTTTCTCGCGATTATCGTCTCAAATGAGGCAATTACGTCAAGAAACAGGGTTTTTGCGTCCTGGACTAGGTTAGGATCGCGAATTAAATAACTTACAATTTTAATTGTTATTGTGGGATGGGCGTCCCGCCCGTCCAAAAAGGACGG